>NZ_JSZM01000007.1:0-114119 GCF_000801965.1 Lysinibacillus sp. A1 | reverse complement strand
AAGTTTGTTGAAACAAAATAATCCCCTTTCTCCTTTGTTGAAAGACAATATATAATATTCATTTAATTCTATATATTATATATTTTATTTTATATGTCAATAAAAAAAAGAATCTGTCTCATTCGAAACAGATTCTTAGTTTTTCCAGTTTTTCTAGCAATTATAGCAATACTTTCTCCGCTCTTTCCATATTCCAGTGAACTTCTTTGAGGAATCTTTCTAAAGCAATGGCATCTCCATTTTTGAAAAAATCAAGAATTTCCCGATGTTCATTGTTGAGCTGCGTTAACATTTCCTTTACTCGATCAGTTGAGTCATTTTCCCCTAAGTTTTTCATAAATTTTTTCTCTAATTGCAGTAAAAGTTCAATCAAACTTTTATTCGGGCATAGCTTATGATAAACACCATGAAAAGCCTCTTGCATTTTATCGTACATCCTGTAATTTTCTGTATTAATAGCTAAATCAATACTTTGAATATAAAACTCCATCTCCTTCATATCTTTTTCCGTTAAAAATGGCAATGCCAGTGAAGCAGCTAATCCATCCAATGCCCCAATAATAAAATAAGTCTCCTTCGCTTCTTCCTTCGTTAAACTTTTGATGACAAACCCTTTACGTGGGATATTTTCTAGTAAACCTTCTGATGTCAGCTGAATGAGTGCTTCCCTTACTGGTGTTCTACTTACATTGAGGCTTTCACTAATATGGTTTTCATTCACCTTTTTTCCAGCCAGCAAGCTCCCATTGTTAATTTGTTCCACAATATAATTATAAACATGGTCTTTTAGCGATAAATATTCCATTATGAATTCTCCAATACGTTATTTAATACAATATATTGTATGTATAAATTGATTTTAATATATACCCCATTTTTTCTCAATTAATTCTTTTCTTATCAATGGAAAAAGTACTAATTAACACAGAACACCCTAGTAGAGGTAAAAAGAAAAAGACCACCCTTTAGAGTGATCTTTAAGATTGGAACTATTTATTATTGTTTTTCAGTCAGCATTTTCACCACTTCTTTAATTTGCAGTTCTAATGAGATTGGGTCATTGCCCCAGAACAGCTCTGGGTCAAGCTTGAATACTCGGTCATTCTTCACAGCGTCAAGTGACTTCCAAAGTCCTTCGCTCTCCCCCCATACCTCTGAGATTAAATCACCTTGATCGATGAAAATATAATCGCCGGCATATTCAGGTATGACTTCATACGAAACTTGACGATAAGCTTCTTTCCCTATCATTTCTTTCGCCTGTTTCGCTGGTGGCTTTAGTTGAAGATGCTTATAAATAGCTTCTCCGCCTCTATAGCCTCCGTCACCATAAATATAAAACCCTTTATCTACTACAAAAACGCCCATCAGCGCAAACGTATCATCAGGTTTAATTATAGTTGCAAGCTGTGCTCGTGCTTCCTCAGCTGTGTGATCTAATTGCTTAATCCATATTTCCGCTTCATCCTTTTTGTCCAAAGCATCACCTAATAGACGCATAGTTTCATAAATATCCCCTGTTGAGCTATAAGGAATTGCAAGAGTTGGTGCAATCTTCTCATATTGCTGAAGGATTGCTTCATCACTCACCCAAGTAATAATTAAATCTGGTTTCAGTTGTACGATGGTCTCTAATGATCTCTCTCCAGTTGTTTCAATTCCATCAATCTGATCTTGGATTACTTTGTTCTCCAAATCCCATTGTGTAGAACCGATCGGCTTGACACCTAGTACAAGTAGCTCTGGTAAATAACCGTCTGTCACAATACGCTTTGGATGACTTGGCATTTCCAAATCCCCACGTTGTGTTTTAATAATCTTTGTTGCTGATTCTGACGTTTCGGCTGTAGAAGCATCCTGATTTGTATTGGTTTTAGTGCTGTCATTGGCATTGCCACATGCCGTAAGTATGGTGATTAAAGCAAGAAATAATATCGATTTTAACAACTTATGTAAGTACAAGATTGTACCTCCTTATTTGATAATGATTATCATTCACGATGATATATTCATTATAGAGACAGTCTTGTACAAGAACAACGCCTTTAAATTGGATGTTTTATAGGGAAAATTGTTGGATTTAGTTTTATTTAATTAACAATTTTACCATTACATCCAGCTGGAGCTCCAATGAGAAACCATCATCAAACCAAAATTCATTGAGCTTCAGTAGATGTAATTGGCAGCCTTGCTCATACACTAATTGTTGCCAAATGGAACGCTGCATAAGCTGGGCACGAAAAGATTCCGTATCATCCGTTGGCACAATCAAAAACATATGACTTGCCGCATATATGGGCAAATCCTGTTCTGTCACTTTAAGATGCTTACCAGTTTGAAGTATCTCCCGTTCAATGGTTTGAGGGGCTCGTAGCCCTAATAATTCAAATAGAGTGTAGGCGGAGCGCACCGATAGATAAGGGATTAGCCATAAATTATCATGACTTAATTCAAAGATACCAGCTGTTGTATCTGACTTTAAAAATGGTTGAATGACTTCTCTTGCTTCTTGAGCCGACTGTTGTAGCTTTGCAATCCACTCCTCAGCCTGTTGTGTACGCCCTAGTAGTGTTCCAAGCAGTCTTACCTCTTCCAGCTTGTCCAACTGCCCCCAAGGAATTGTTAAAACAGGGGCAATTTGTTCGAGTATTTTCATTATATCAGGATAGTTATAAAAATAAGTTGGTGCCACAATTAACTCTGGTTCGAGCTGGCGTATCTCTTCGAGTTGATCAAAGGACTCTATTTCCACAATGGTCGGCAATCGTTTGTGCAATAGCTTAGAAGATTGAAGTAGCTCCCGTGTAGTAGCGAGGGGTTGAATGCCCAATGCTACTAATGCCCCTAGAAATTGTATACTAACTATACGATGAGAATGCCTCCTCTTACGAAAACTGCTAGGTGAAAGATGAACATATTTAGTAAAGGTTTTCCCCAAATATGAACCGTCTGCGAACCCTGTTTTCAACGCAATATCCTGCAATTTGTCATTTGTTCTTAGTAGTAGAAGCTTTGCTTGATCTACCCGAATTTGATTCACATACTCAGCAAAGCTCCACCCTGTTTCCTTCTTAAACAGCGAGGAGAAATAGCTTTCGTTAAAGCCAGTCATAGCGGCCATAAAAGAACGCGTTAGCGGTGCTGCAAAATGTTGTTTGATATATGTAACAGCCTGTTGAATTGCTTGATCGTTCGTCACAAAACTGTTATCAATACTCTTTCTTTCAAAAATGGTATCGAGTAATTCGTGCAGAAGCAAATGGAGCTTAGGGGTTGTATTCAGATTTTGCGTTCGCTGGAACTGTTCCAGCAAATTTTTAAGCAAACCTTCTGCATACCGAGGAAATTCCATGATCTGCCCATGTGCAGGCAAATGCGTTAAATCAATCACATATAATAGCTCATCCTTCTCCCGTTTTGCCAACCGGTAACTAGTAAATGAGATGCTGTAAACAGGTGCAAAACCCTCCCTATCGCTTGGAACTAGATAGATATCCTGCTCTTGTTGTAAAAGCAAGACAAATTGCCCTTTACCTATTCGATAAATACCTTTCTCTGCTCGAATAAATACGGGCTGTGTCGGAATGATAACCATAGGAAATGGACCTGCCAGCACAACAGGGCTAATCGTTCCCTCGTCTGCTAGAAGCATTGTGTCCAGAAGCTCATATGTCAGCATTTCATTAAATTCCCCCATTTTATTTTTTGCAAAACAATCTTCTATATGAAATATGTACAGTGTTGTCAGACAGCAAGTGTGACCCAATCAATGAGGCCAAACCAACTAAACTGTAATCTACCATAAAAAAAACAAATCCAAAAGGGATACAAAGCCAATTAAATTGGCCCATTTACAGTTTCTCGCCCATATATATTAAAATGATCTTGCTATTCACTTTATATGAAGAAAAATGCGTTAGCTTATAAAAGCTTTGCCCCAATAATCACCTCAAAAAAGCCCATGTTCCGTCCTGAACGCGAGCCTGGAGCTTATTAAACCTAATTAAGTTCATGCTTTATCTGTAATGTAAATTCTTCAATCGTTTTTCGATCTTGATAAATGGTAATTCCAATCCCAGAACGAGTAGATCGACTTGACATATATTCACCAGCATCTATCCAACATTGGAATTGGTAAATTTGTTCTTCAATCAACTCACTTTTGTTTGCCGAGATAGACAACGAAAAGGAAGGATCCGTTGAATCCCATACTCCTGCTTCTAAAAATTCATCCCAATTTCTTAGAATTAACGTATGTAACATCATCAGGTCACTTCGTAAAACAAAAAATGTATAACCCAAATGATGATTACCACAATAAAAATGAATATTAATTGTACTAGAAACAGAATCCGTTTCCACTATCGTAAATTCCATACTTGTTTTCGAGGCACTAAATGATCTATCTTTTATGATGGCCATTCATTTTCACTTCCATTACTAGTAATAATTTTTAAAGCAATCACTCCAGCATCAAGATTACCAATTTTGGAATTTTCTACATAAAGAAAATGAATATTTTATCTTTGTATAAGTGTACTTGTCCATGGATTTTTCGACCTTCTGCGACCTCCTGAAAAGAAGTGTTCATATTCATTTACTATACATGAAGTTCACTGCTAGAATTATCTAATTTCTACACATACACAAAAACAACAAAATAAATTAATATGGCAGGAATTACATAAGAGGAAATACCCATTAAACTCCATTTGTCTTCATCAAGTGACCAAAGAAAAAGAAATAAAGTTATCATCGTAATCCCAAAAGCACTCATAATAATATTTAATAATCCAATAATCCCCATCCCCTTTTCTATCCTTTACATTACATCCAGTATATTCTTTAACCATTTAGACCATTCTAACCGCATTCCATCATATTGGAAGCATCCTTTACAATAGTGTTCCAGCCAATTTTGACAAATGTCTCTTGCCAATTAATGAATAATGTCAGTGCTTCCATGGATATACATACCCATTCACTCAACTTCGTGCTGCTATCTATTTTTATTACAAAAAAGTATTTGTCCTTTACGCCATTATTATAATACAAAAGAATAACTGCCTATCACGACGCAGCCTATAATAAACATACTATTTTCCAAGTGAGTCTAATTTTTTAGAGCGTAAGTAATACTTGCTAAATAAATGACGTTCCATTATTATAAATCGCTTGTTGAAAAAATTTGAAATAAACGAGGGATATTTAATTGGATACGTTAAATAATATCTTTAGGAGGTGTCAAAATGAAAAGAGATAAAAAAAATACAGAATTTGCAACGGATGAGCCAACAAAACAATCATTTTCTAGGGCAGCAGATCCAAGCAATATTAAAGAATCTAATGGCCGTAAGGGATATACTGAACTCCCTCACCCAGATAAAGAAGACCTTATTATTGATGAGAAAAAAGGTAAGTCCACTTCATTATAATTTAAGACTATTTAACGTTTTATCTATTCAGACCGCTCATTTGAAGTGGTCTTTTTTTATATTAGTTTTTAGTTTTATTAATGAGTCAAAGGAACCTACTAATGACAACAGACATTGACATAGCAAGCTGCCGTAATAGATTGCTGTCCACCAAAGTGAGAAAGTGGACAAAAATTTTACATACATCTCTGACTCATTCGCAAGCTTTATAAGAATTGCTTATATATTTTATAGTGGTACCCCCCCTTACTGATATAAAAGCACTTGTTTTATTCAACACTGTTAGACCAATCTTACTTCGTATCATCCATCTTCAGTACAGCCATGAATGCCTCCTATAGAAATGCTGTATTCAGGCGTATCTTTTTATACTTCTATATAACCGACAATCCTATAATATATAAGGGTTTGTCGGTTGTTTTTTTATTTAATTTTATTCATGGATATTTTTACTTATCGAGCTTTATTTTCTACGACTGGTGGGGATATGATGGGGAAAATTTAAGACCACCCATCACGGAGTGGTCTTTTAAAATTATTTAACTGCATACAGGTAGTTACAAAAAAACCAAGTTTATATGTTTTAGAAGCAATATCTGTAATATATATTCATAGTAAAATATAAAACAACATAACGGTAGCATTGTTTTCAAACGATTGTGATTTGGCGTAAAAAATTTATCACTTTAAATTGACTGGTTGTTGTTGTGTAACGCAATGAATCATACCACCATCTTTATAAAGTTCCCTTACATCAATACCAATTACCTTACGATTAGGGTATAGTTTTTGGATTTTATCGTTTGCTATTTTGTCATTAGGGTCATTATAATTAGGAACCAATACAACCGTATTCCCAATATAATAATTTACATACGAACCTTTATAGCCTAAATCCTCTCCATTATCTAAAATCACATTGTTGTGACTTATTGGTAAATATTCATACTGATATGGCTTGTCAAAGGAATTATTGGCATTAATCAATTTTTTTATATCCTTATTGGAGAGACCCCATTTTTTTAAATCATCTTTATTCATTGTAATAATAGTAGACTCATCATAGAATTTTGCAAAACCATCAATGTGAAAATCAGTAATATCTAAGTTCGGCACACCATCTAGCCAAATAAAGTTAGTAACACCGAAATTTTCCCTCATAGATTCCTCAATTTCTAATTCTGATAGATTAGGGTTTCGATTTTTATTAATAACAGAGCTACGTGTTGACAAAAAAGTACCATTACCATCCAGTTCAAATGCTCCACCCTCGAGTACCACACTATTAAGATTTATTCTTTCCATACCTAACTGTTTACTAAGAACACTTGGTACTAATGCATCTTTTTTATATGGTGTTTTCTTTCCCCATCCATTAAATCCCCAATCCATGAGTTTCATATTGTTATCTTTATCGTATACAAAAATTGGTGCTGTATCTCTTGACCATACATCATCAGTAGGTACAATATAAAAATCGATTTTGTCCATATTAATACCCTCATCATACAAAAGGTCATATATATAGTTTTTTTCATATTTATCATAAGCGATTATATGAACATTTTCTCCTTCGCTAAGCGCAGCCGTCATTTCAATCCAAATTGGTTCAATCTTTTCTGCATATCTTTTACCATATGTAAAGGAATGTGGCCAATGCAACCAAGTTCCTTCATGTTTACTACTTTCATCAGGCATTGTATACTTACCTACGGATTGTTTATTCACAGTTTGACTTCCCTCTACTATAGTTTGATTACACCCTCCCATTATGAAACCAGCCGTTAATACAGCTCCTGTGCAAAATACAATAATTTTTTTCATAACTATGATCTCCTTATGTTGTGATTGGTTCTCTGATGTAATTAGAATAAGGTTTGACATAGTGTTAAGGTCAAGCGATTATTTCATAGTCTTTTTGATAACAGGGAAGCTAATTTGTGTCACATAATCCTCTTCGGGACAGTCACATTCCGAACCTTTCAAGTAGGATTCATATGGCGGACCAACCAAATTGTAACCGTTGCTTTCTACCCATTCTTCAAGTGCAACGTGTGCATATCCGATATAGTCATAGCTTCCAATATGTAAAGTAGTAGCAACAATATTTTGAGGAAGTTTTTTTATCTGCCATTCACTTGATATTTTTTCTTCACTTCCACTAGTGATTGGAATCAGTATTTCAATATCACTTTCTTCAGGAGTGAACTCTTCACCCATAAAAATGGCTGAAGGGACACTAAGTAATTTTATATTATTTTCTTTTGCCTTATCATAAAGGGAATCAATATACTTGTCCATGTCATTAATATTAATGTACACTCTTTGACTTATTACACTAATCTCATTTCTAATTCCGAGCAATATATCATACGATTTTCTTACTCCATGTAATATATCCACTTTCTTTTCAATCAATTCTTGCATTTCTGCAATAATCTGCCTATTCTGATTCATTTCGTTTGATATTTCATCTATTTTAGAGTTTATCATTCCTATAAACATTGTAATATCTGTTGATTTGAGGATCACATTAATTTCAGGTAGGGAAAATCTATACTCTTTTAATTTCTTGATTCTTAATGCTGTTTCTAATTGACTGTGTTCATAATATCTATAACCATTTATTGTATCAACAAGTGCTGGTTTCAAAAGGTCTTCCTTGTCATAGTGTCGTAACATGCGAGCACTCATTTTGCAAAGCTGTGAAAATCTGCTAATCGTGTACATATTTCTCCCTTATCTCTGTCATTATATTCATGTAAAATCAGTAGTAAATGTCAGAAGTTTATAATAACAACAGCTATCGCCCACCTGGAGACGTTAGAAATTCGAAAAAAAGCAAATCAACTTCGTTATAATCCAAGGCTGCTATTTAGTGTTTTATTTTTTGACCACCCATCATGGTGTATTCTTTTATGGTTTATTTAGGTGAAGCCCTTTTAATTTTAAGTTTCTATCGTTTAATATTCAACCGTTTTAACAAATTTCCAACAATCTCTATAGCTTCGTCTCTTTGCTTATAGTCAGAAGTGCAAAACCTAATCATTTCTAAATCATTCATAGCTTGTTCTACAATTTTGTTTATCTCTTTTGGAACATCAATCAAAGATAAGTTATGTTCTAAATCTGCAATATTATACACCCCTTCTTTAAACTTCTTACAAACTAATCCCAACTCATACAAATCATCCTTCAATGCCTTCCAATTAGGATTTCTTTTATCTCGTTCATTAGACTTTCGAACATTTTTAACAAACCTTTTCTCACAAGCACCATACCTAATATAATTTTTTTGTGCTTCAATAAGGGGCACTTGGTTAGCACCTAAATTGTACTCATTGTCTTTTTGAAAAGGGTCGTCCTCCCAAAAACAAATTGGGCATATATCATAATCTCCAACACTATTCAATGTTCTATAACCACAACATGGGCACGTAATTTTGTTCATAGTACACCTCACCTCTCGACTCAATTCTATGTAAATTTCTTCAAAATTCTATTGCATTAAACTACTTAATAAGTTTAATAATACCTCATATAACTTTCATTTGGATAACTATTTCCATTTGCCACTCAAGCCAATTATCTAGCGATGGTTCACTAAGCACTATTGATTGTGGAAGACTTTCGTAATGGAAGATGGTACGAAGATTTAAAACAGATAACTAAACAAGGTTGTCTGTTTTTTTGTATGCTTTCTTTGTGTTATTTCCTAAAATGGTAATATCAAGGGGTGTTATTTATGAAGAAATTATTTTACATTGGAGCAGTGAGGTTGGTGCTCATGAGGGATATGGAAATGAAATTTAACTGGAAATTATATAAAGGCGAGATTGTAAAATAATGATTTTAGGTCACTCAATCGAGTGGTTTTTTTATTAAATACGCAAGATACTTATCATGGTAAATAAGCATCTTATTGGTTAAAGTTGTTTTTATAGGTTATTTATAATAGCCTTGTTAATTTAAAGGAGGATACATACGTGGTTAATTTATTAAAAAAACGTTTTATTTACCTAGCATTAATTATGCTAACATTAATCAGTTTTAATGTTGAAAATGCACATGCTGAAGATGGGTATTCAGAAAATTTAATACCTAAAATGACTTCAAATGAATCAGAATTTGGTAAAGCATCATCTTCAAATTACTATGGTTCTACACCAAGTTGGAAAGCTTTTGATGGAGTATTAAGCTATCAAAATGGTGGTGAGTACCGAGCATGGGGAACATCTCAAAAATCAGGTTGGTTAGCATATGAGTTTACAGAACCAAAGGTAATCAGTAAATACGTAATCCATAATAAAGGTAATTGGCCAGAACAATTTCCTAATTCTTGGACATTCGAAGCTTGGGATGGTTCAAATTGGGTTGTATTAGATTCCCATAGCAATGTAACTAAAAGTGATTGGGTAGAAAAACCTGAGCAAAGTTTCACGTTTGAAAATACTAATAAATATAACAAATACAGAGTTAATGTTACCCTAACAAATAGTACTAATAACCAGGTAAATCTAGCAATTTGTGAACTACAAATGATGGAAAAACTATCAACACCTTCTAAACCTGAATCAATTTCATTAGATAGAAATACATTAGAACTTTTAGAAGGTAGTCTAGATAAATTATTCGCAACAGTTATACCAGATACAGCGAAAGTAATATGGACATCTAGTAATGAATCAATTGCCACTGTTGATCAAAATGGTAATGTAACTGCAATTAATGAAGGTACAGCAATCATTATAGCAACAATAGAAAACACAGATATTTCTGCTACAAGTACAGTTATCGTTAAGAAACCAGATAATGCATTTTCTAACGCTATTTTGAGTATCACTTTAGTAAACGGCATAACAAAGGAATATGATGTAACGAATACAGTATTAAACAATTACTTAAATTGGTTTGAAAGTGCACAAGGTACATCAACATTCAAATTTTCTAAAACGATATCTCCATATAAAAAAGTAACAGAATATATTGTACATGATAAAATTGCTTCATTTGAAGTAAGAGAATATTAAACAAAAAATTACCAGGTACTCACTTTCAATTGAGCGCCTGGACTTTATTTTAGTGACTGATTAATAATTTTTCTATCTGAATTTTAAGAGCCTTACTAGCATATCTGAGTACTACATCATTTCCTGCTGTCGCAATATGCACAGCACTAAAATATTCGTCTATCTTTTCGCACTTTACCAATCTTATTTTATCCTTTGCCAACAGCCTTTTTGAATTGTAATAATCATAGCTTATGTCTTTTAGTAGCTTATCAAGGATTGATAAATAAACTTTACTCATTTTCAAATTTTCAATTACAAAGAAGAAGTCACGTTGCAATGATTGAACTGCCATTTCTAGAATTAAAAATTCATTGCTCAGGATTCACATACAACTCCACCCTCTCGACAAGAACATTCGCTTGTATTGTTTAAGAACAAACGTTCTCGTTTTGACAAGCATTAATTTGTGGAAATAAAAAAGCCTAGAATCAAATTAATGAGTACTAGGGCTTCTTAACTTTATAAGGAACAAACTTTGTTTTTTTATTTCTTAAGAAAGCTATAAACTAGTGTAATTATTCCTAAAACAAAAAAAAGTGGAACAAATAAATTGTCGATAAACGAACTCATTTTAATATCCGGAACTTCTCCGGACATTTTACCTGCAAAAAAACCAGCTTGTGCAATGCTAGTTGATAGCATTGTAAATCCTCTTTCTAAAGTATAAATCAATCCAGACATAACTAAAAGCACAATTCCAACTATTTTCACGATGCACACTTCCAATCTTGCTTTATTTTGTAAATATGTTACAATTTGTTTGTACCGGTACATAATTGTTAATTATACCAAAAAGGAGCATAAAATGAAGAAAAATACATTAAAACTCATTTTTGCGGCTGCATTTACTTTTATTTTCGCGCTAAGTAATTTCAATGAAGCATCAGCAAATACGTTAGTTAATTCGTGTACATATGACTTAACTAGTTACACTTTAAAAGAATCTGACCTTGAGTCAAATAACGGAAGTAAAATATATGATGTTATTGATTTTGAAAAAGCAGCAGTTGATAACAACATCCCATTAGAATTAGATGGCAAGGAAATAATGGGTATATCTATTTATTTGCCTGAAAGCAATGAAGTAATAGAAGATGCCGATTCACTACCGAATTTTACAACTTTCGCAGGACCCCCATCTATTAAGGTTACAAATACTGGCCAAGTATGTGGAGTAGAACTGATACGATCATCTTACTTTCCTGCCGGAAATGCTAAAATGGAAATTAATCAAAAAGTTAGAGCACAGCTCAGTGCAAATGTTAAAGTCGATTTAAGTGTAATATCCGCAGCACTCGGCTTTGATGTAAGCAAGGAATATATGGTAACAGAAACTTGGTCTGATAAAGTTCCAGCTGGACAAACATGGAACGTTGTTGCTAACCCAACGTATTTATCTAAACAATATGATGTTTATAGAGATGGTAAAAGAACAGGTGATGGCACAGCATTAAAACCTATTGGTGTTTGTTTTGGTGTTATTAAATATAAAGACTAATTAATGTTAACTAATTAAAAAAATATTTGCAAAGCTCTTTTAAATTCTTTACAAGAAGAATATGAAAGAGCTTTGCAGTCCTCATTTTCATTTACTACGGCTTTTTTTAATTTACAACCCTGGTCATTTGCTATTGTTCAAATGGTATAAAGTTTGAATTAGAAATGATAGTCTTTTGAATCTCTTTTGTATTTAAGCCTTCTTATACTTACTTATTCACTACGCTGTGAAATGATAATCTTCAATCCTTCAAATCACCACTTGTCATATTGCCATTATCGAATTTCTCCAACCAAGATTTATTAATTAGTCCTTTACCGACTGCTTATTTAATGTAGTCACGTACAGCTGCCTTAGTTGTTTCATTAGTCAATAACATTTTATCATCATCCTTTGCAATTGGTTTAGTTGTATTGCCTTCCACAGTTAATTGCACTTGGTATTTGCTATTGGTTGGAATAATCACTTGTCCTTCAATTTTGTACCCCTTCGGCATAATCCAATTTGGCTTAACCTCAAAGTGAGGACGATCAATATTACCTGTCCAATCTCCACCCCATGTGATGCCTAGCTTACGTGCAATAGCTCCTACTCGACTTAGGGTTGCCACATCATATAAAACCTGTGGAGGACCAACGGCAATATCCCACGCTAATCGTAACTTATGGTTACTGTCTAGTGTCCAAGTGACAATCTGCCCTGGTCGAGTTCTTCCTTGTGCATAAAGGTACTTCTGTCGTTCATGTAAGCGATACGTTTCAGTAATAAAGACATTCTTAATACCTGCTTTAAAGCACTCTTGGAATAACAATCGACAGGCAGTTTGTGCAGCTGGTAATAGTTCTGAAATGTCTCGGCAGGTTGTTGTAATGCTTGTCATTTCACATCACCCTTTGGCTTGTCATAATTCAATGCTTGCTCGCTGTCTGAGGTGCCTTTTGTAGTAGGGTCGATAATAATACCAAGTAATCCTAAAATGCTTAATACAGTCTCTGAAATGGCTGTGATTTGTGCATTGTAAATTGTAATATCGACATTAAAAATGCCCGCTGTTTGATTAGCGAGCACTAGTAATAATGCGATTAATGACACCCAAAATTGTTTATGTTGTAAACGAACTTAACTTTCCAATTAATTTTCATGTGTAATTCCCTCCATTTTATCTAAACGTTTATGTGCTTGTTTACTAGATTCCTCTACACGAATCACACGCTCTGATAATCCTGTAACACGCATTTCTTGCGCTTTAATATCAATCCTAATCGATTCCTACCCCAGCGTTAATATTGTCTAATTTAGTGCGTATTACAGCTGAATCAGATGCATCGTTCTTTACATCCTTGTCTCGATTACGGTTGTAAGTGAGCACCCCAATAAAAGCACCTAATACTGTACATAAAATTCCGATTAAAGCTACTGTCTGACTGTCCATGTCAATACCTCACAAATAAAAATAGCACTGTTCGGCACAGTGCATTGCTTTGGTCTTGTTGTATAAAAGAAGCCCTCCACAATTATCTGTGGAAGGCTTTAAAAAAGATTCACCACCAAATGGTGAGGTTTAATAATTAGTTGTCAACATTTATTACATACATACCTGTAACACCCTTACTATCTATATAATCTACTGTTATTACTGAACTTCCAGTTAATACCTTATTTATCTTTAGTGCAGCACCATTTTCTAAAGATACTGTTACTACTGATGAATTCGAAGATGTTGGATTTTTAAATGTAACGGTCCCTCCTGAGTTTTCAAATATTATTGCTTCTAAATAATAAACAGTAACACTATTTATGGACATAGAACGTGCATGTCCACTCTCAAATCCAGGCATTATTGTTACATTCGGTGTTGATGGTACGCTATTCTCGTCTTATACCATTTTATCTCGGTTTTATAACGAGCCTTCACCGAGCAGGCGACTTTCATCGCACACGGCGATCCGTCAACATTAGATATCCTAACACTTATTTCCCCACTTTAACTATATGCATATATATAAATATAAAATATTGAGGAATGTTAATTAGTTTTTCAAAAATGTTAGTGGTTTAGATATAAAAAATAATGCTAGCTAATGCTGCGTTTACTTGTTTAATGGATCCTGAAAACGATTATGTATGTAAAAAAGAAAATGGCGGACGTTGCACGCCAAGTGTAATTAAATATAATACTATTAAAATAAGCAAAAAATTAAACATCTGTTTTAGCAAGCATTCCTTACGCCACACACATGTAAGCAACAGCTTTAATCCAAAACGGTACATCTGTTATAACAGTAGAAAAAAGATTAGGACATAGCAAGCTGCCGTAACAGTTCGCTATGTCCACCTCAGAGAGAAAATGGTCAAGGGTGCTACATACCTCTTTGATTCATTCGCTCACACTTTATCAAAATTACTAGTGGTAGACCCACCTAACTTTTAAAAAGCACTCGTTTTATTCAACCCTGTTAGACCAATATTACTTCGTATCATCCATCTTTAGTACAGCCATGAATGCCTCTTGTGGGACTTCGACTGAACCTACTTGTTTCATACGTTTTTTACCTTCTTTTTGTTTATCAAGAAGCTTGCGTTTACGTGAGATATCCCCACCGTAACATTTCGCTAAAACGTTTTTACGGATCGCTTTAATTGTTGAACGTGCCACAATTTTTTGGCCAACTGCTGCTTGAATAGGAACTTCAAATTGTTGACGTGGGATTAATTCTTTTAATTTTTCAACGATAATTTTACCACGATCATAGGCAAAATCACGGTGTACGATAAAGCTTAGTGCATCGACTTGCTCACCATTTAATAAAATATCCATTTTCACTAATTTTGATTGCTGGTAACCGATTAATTCATAGTCAAATGATGCATAGCCTTTTGTATTTGATTTCAAATAATCAAAGAAATCATACACGATTTCTGATAGTGGCATTTCATAAATAATACTTACACGAGTTGTATCGATATAATCCATTGTCATGAAATTACCGCGCTTCATTTGACATAGCTCCATGACCGCTCCTACATAATCATTTGGCACCATAATTGTAGCTTTTACATATGGTTCCTCTACACGATCAATTTTTTGTGGATCTGGCATAAAGGAAGGATTATCTACTTTGATGGAAGAGCCATCTGTCATATGGACTTCGTAAATTACCGAAGGCGCTGTTGTAATTAGGTCAATATTAAATTCACGCTCAATACGCTCCTGAATAATCTCCATATGTAGTAATCCTAAGAACCCACAACGGAAACCAAAACCAAGTGCTTGAGATGTCTCTGGCTCATACTGTAGAGCCGAGTCATTTAACTCTAATTTTTCTAAAGCTTCACGTAAATCATTGTATTTAGCTGTATCGATTGGGTATAAACCACAGTATACCATTGGATTTAAGCGACGGTACCCTGCTAGTGGCTCAGTAGCAGGACGGTTTGCATAGGTTACTGTATCCCCTACGCGTGTGTCCCCTACATTTTTAATAGATGCTGTTAAATAGCCTACATCTCCAACCGTTAATTCAGATTGCGGCACAACTTTTGGTGTATGTACCCCAACTTCAATGACTTCAAATTCCGCTCCTGTTGCCATCATGCGGATTTTATCTCCAGGCTTTACAGTCCCGTTGATAACTCGAATGGAGATGATAACGCCTTTATAGGCATCATAAATTGAGTCAAAGATTAAGGCTTGTAGAGGTGCATCTGGATCACCTGTTGGTGCTGGTACTTTTTCAACGATTTGCTCTAAAATATCCTCAATCCCAATTCCCGCCTTAGCAGAAGCTAATACTGCTTCAGATGCATCTAACCCGATGACATCCTCCACTTCTTGACGTACGCGTTCAGGATCTGCTGCTGGTAAATCAATTTTATTAATAACAGGTAAAATTTCAAGATCATTATCAAGTGCTAAATAAACATTTGCCAGTGTTTGCGCTTCAATACCTTGTGCAGCATCCACCACTAAAATGGCGCCCTCACAAGCAGCTAAACTACGGGAAACCTCATATGTGAAATCGACATGTCCTGGTGTATCGATTAAATGAAATGTGTATACTTCACCGTTTTTTGCCTCGTACTTTAATTGAACTGCATTTAATTTAATCGTAATGCCTCGCTCACGCTCTAAATCCATTGAGTCGAGGAGCTGTGCTTTCATTTCACGGGATGTTAATGATTTTGTTTGCTCTAAAATACGGTCAGCAAGCGTTGATTTCCCGTGGTCAATATGTGCAATAATAGAGAAATTTCGTATATTCTCTTGTCGTTTTAAACGTGCTTCTCGGTTCATCTTTTCCACTCCTAATTAAACTATAATGAATTATACTATGAACGCTACTCAAAGTACAACAGCAACTAGACTAGAAAGCCTATAATATCAATACTTTCAATGTTCGCTACCGCTATTAATTTTCATAGTTTTAAGTATATAAATACAGTGGGATTGGACTCCTCACTCAGTATGGATAGAAAAATTATTTTATTCTACGAAATAAAAAAAGTCAGCTACACAGACAAAAGCTGTATATACTGACTTTTTTATTCATTTATTTGTTGATAGATTGTTGAATAAGATTTGTTAAAACCTCAACACCCTTTTTCTCTAAATGAACACCATCTGGAGCGAAGTATTCTGGATGATTAAGGGCTGCCGCATGCCAGTCAATGAGTGTAATATTTTCATGTTCCTCTGACTTTTGGTGTAAAGACGCATTCACTTTCCCTTCCCATGAACGAGGCACACGTGTATTTACTAAATAAATATCTGCATTAGCAAATGCAGCTAGAAGTGTATCTATTTGGTCATTCGTAAAATAGCCATTTGTCCCTAATTGGATAATTATCGCATTATTAGATTGATTAAAACTCGCATAATTTGGTGCTAGCTTGACAGCTTGTGAAACTTGACGACCTATCTTCCCATCAATTGTAATGTTCGGAAAAACCTTATGTAAGCTCGTTGCTATATCGATCATAACAGAATCACCAATTGCTAGTATGTTTTGATAAGTATCCTCTTTCTCAGGTACAACATTTGTTTCGTTTTCTTCTGGCTTTGGTGTTTCTATATTTGGAACATCAGCTACTTCTTCCTCCTTACTAGGTGAAGGATTGTCGGTTGTTTTGTCCGGTTCTTTTATTGGATTAGCAGTAGGTTCATCACCATTAATTTTAATGGCAGTTGGATACGAATCCTTTGAACTTTGCTGGCCTTCTCCCACGACCCCTGTAATCCCTGTGAAAAATACAAGTAGGAAAAGTGGAACCATGACAGTAGATACTTTTCTTGAAAATGTGAGGCTTCCCCATTTCTTTTTATTGAATACGAAATATGTCCGATAATAGGCCCAGAACCCTTCTTTACGAATCGGCATTTCAATAAAGCGATAGGAGCATTCTGCAATCGTCACGATGAGTACTAGCTGAAGCGCAATTCGCCAATAGGAGGGGTTTCCAATTTCATGAATAGGTGTACCTAATACCATGACGGGGTAGTGCCAAAGATAAATACCGTAGGATCGAGAGCCAATCCAACATAGTGGTTTCCATGCAAGTATTCTTCCTAAAATACTAACTGGATGACAAACACAAGCAATTAATACGGCTGCATTCAAGCAAAATAGGAACATTCCTCCTCTATAAAGGAATGTTTGAAATTCATCCACATACATAATGCTGACAAGAAAAATAGTAAACGAAATAAAGCTAATAGCATTTAATTTCTTCATATGGCTTGTTGATAATTTTTGTGATGATAGTCTTTTCATTGGCCAAATAAGCGCTAACCAACAGCCAATTAATAATTCAAAACAGCGTGTGTCCGTTCCATAATATACACGACTCGGATCAGCACCTGGCTGGTAAAGTATCGCCATTAATAAGGCTGAGCAAATAGCTCCAAAGAAAACAATCTTTGCTAGTTTACTTTGTTTTTTTACAACATACAGTCCTATCATTAAAAGCACTGGCCAAATTACATAAAATTGTTCTTCAATGGCTAATGACCATAAATTCTTTAAGGGTGATGGAGAACCGAAACTATCAAAATAAGAAAGTTTATGAAAGATGAACCACCAATTACTTGAATAGAAAATAGAAGACAGTGCATCTCCACGTAATGTATGAAGGAGCTCTTTATGAAAGAGCATTGCCCAAACAAATGATGTAATAATCATAACGTAGGCAGCCGGTAGTAACCGTCTAAATCGCCCAATCCAAAATTTCTTTAGACTGACTGTTAATTGGTTTCCCTTTAAAGGTAACATGGTAGAGGTGATTAAATAGCCTGATAGTACAAAAAAGATATCAACTCCTAAAAAGCCACCTCTAGCCCAACTGAAGTTAAAATGATAAGCAATAACTGCTAATACAGCTAATGCTCGAATCCCGTCTAGTCCAGGAATGTAACGATGATTTAATGACTTGCCTGACATACTATTCCTTCCTTCAATAATCTATAAAACCTATTGTCAAGTAATGTGAAACCTTGATTGAAAACCATCCCCTCTCAAATGATTAGTTTGTTCACTTATATGTTTGACGTTTGAGAAACGATAAAAGTTTTAGAGAAATATTGAATGTCATTACTTTTCTAGTCTCTTATAAAATTCATTCTCTACATATGTATTTCTAAAAAGGCATTACCATAAATGGTAGATACTACAAAAGCTCTTTCACCCTGTTAGCATATGCCTTCATTCATTATAAAATCGTGAGCCAACTTGAAAATTATAAGGCAAGAATTGAGCAATGGAAAGCCCAATAATTAGATTTTTTTCTGGAAATTTTTATTATAATAAAATATCAAAAAGCGAGCCTTTAGGAGACTCACTTTTTGAATACTATGTTTATTTTTTTGAATCATTAACAAATGCCTTTGATATGGCTTTCCCGATTACCGCAATCGTTCGATTTACCTCTTCTTCTGTATTGCCAATCCCACCGATTTCAATAATCATCATTTGCTTTGCTAAATCTTGATTATATCTCCCATCGACACCATCTCCACTTTTGGAAATAACACCTTTTGATATTTTCGGAACGATGGCATTCAATGTGGAAGATAAACTTTCTGCATAAGCTGTATTCCAGCGGTAATTAGCATGCTCTGCCCCAACGACGATAGCGATTTTCGCATAGTTTTCCCCATTATATGAGATCGTTGTAAGATCATGTTTTAAGGAATCACGATGTAAATCTAGTATTAAATCATAATTATTGGTTTCTAAATGTTTACTAAGAAAAGGTCTTATTACATCATAGGATTGATGATAGCCCTTCCCCTGTGCTTGTAATTCCTTCATAGTATCTACATCAAGAATATCCGTCTTTAAACCATTGACATTAAAATGATTCACAATCTTATCCTTCAAGCTCATAATGTTGACCGTTTCATGAGAAGTCGCTACCTTACCACTCACAGCTTTCACCATCGGTTCGTATGCTTCATGCGTATGCGTAAATAATACTAACACCTTAAACGGATCTAAATCTGGTTCGGGCTCTTTCGTTTGTTCAAGTACATTCTGTTCTTCTAGATTAGTAGCGGCAAACACGACTTGTTTATCTTCAGGTTGTTTAATCGGAGTCGATGCTTGCTTGTTGAACGGAAGTTGCCCAGCAATGACAGGTAATACGAAAAAGAACAATAATATACCAAAAGACCATTGTAGTTTTTTTAGCAAAGTCACACCCTCCTCCCCATATCGTATGGAGGGGGGGTGTTATTTAGAACGTAAAAATTTTTCCTGATTTATGCATAATGTTAGCTAATTTTTATAAATCACTGGCCCAGTTCATCAGCATTGAAGCGACTAAATTTGCGTAGCGATCAATCCAATAATCCGCTTCTTTAGGCGTTACCATCAATTGTCTATGTGAGGCTGCAAAGGTTTCCTCAAACAATTGCTGACGTTCCTCTCTCGTCCATGTTGCCCATTCCCCGAAAATAGGTTCAACCAATGACATATCTAGCTCCTTGTCGATATTTGGCTGCCATGAGGATAATGATAGCTTCGATGAAGGATTACTACGTTCAGCTACGCGAGCCGCTATTGATCGCAGCATAACTTCTACCGCATCAGCAATTAAAACAGGCGCATCTACCACTGTCGGTATACCTATGGCTGTTACAGGAATGCCAAGCATTTCATAGGAGATTTCTTGCCTTTGATTCCCTACACCTGACCCTGGATGTATACCTGTATTCGTTAATTGAATCGTTTTGCAAAGTCGATTACTAGCTCTTGTCGCAAGCGCATCAACGACAATGACTAGTTTTGGCTTTAATCGCTCAGCAATTGCGGCTACAAACTCTCCCGTTTCATAGCCCGTTTGTCCAGTGACACCTGGGGCATACATAACAAATTTATCATCAATCACATCTAAACTATGCAAATGATCTATCAGATACGGACCAATTGCATCAGGTGTAATAGTGCGATTACCCAAACCAATAATTAAAATTTTATCGTCTTCTTGCCAGGAGAGCGATTCATGTAATTTTTTAAAATTCTCTAGCAATTCTTGCTCTAACTGTACAAATCCGTCCTGATCTTCTAATGTCAGTGTAGGAACAGAAAGGGTAATATATTGGCCTTCTTTTTTGCCAATTTGCTTCTCACCTTCACCATCCACTAGCACATCCGTAATTTTCACTCGTCCGGCTGTTCGGTCTTCAATTTGAACGCCACTCGATTGTTTAAGCTTTTCTTTTTGCTCTTTCGTTTGATGGACAACTACCTCTTCAGATTCATCGATTAAATCTGTCCGATACCAGTTAAAATTTTGCATACAAATCACCTCAAGCAGTAGTTTGTTCAAACTGTCAAGTAAATATTCTTTGCATTTATCTATTGCAATTTAGCCAAGCGTTTGTTAAAATGATTTTTGTTGTATTAACACAAGAAATCAATGAGAAGATATCATCTCGTACCTAATTTAGGAGGTGAAATATATGCCAAACATTAAATCTGCGATTAAACGCGTAAAAGTTAACGAAAAAGCTAACATTGCTAATTCTCAAGCTAAATCTGCTATGCGTACTACAGTGAAAAAAGCTGAAAACGCTGTTGCTGACAATGCTGAAAACAAACAAGAACTTTTACAAGCAGCTTTCAAATCATTAGATAAAGCAGCTTCAAAAGGACTTATCCACAAAAACGCGGCGGCTCGTAAAAAGTCTCGCCTTGCTAAAAAAGCGTAATTGTTTAAAGGATCAGATACTCTATTAAGAGTAGCTGGTCTTTTTAATTTTTATAGAAAACATAAAAGCTGTCCGCTATTGGACAGCTTTTGTATTAAAGTTGACGAAGTAAAAAGAGCTCCAAATAACGTTCGCGATTACCACCTGTTGATTTCAACTGTAAATCGACCTCCGCTAGTTGATATAATGCTCTCAGTAAGCTTTCTTCTGACGGTCGATTACGTTGCTCCGTCATTAATTTGACACGATACGGATGTATTTTTAGGTTTTTGGCGATTTGCTGCGGATGGTACCCTTTTTTCAATAAATAAAAAACATTCGACATCGTGCGAACATTGGATGCTAGTAGTCCAACAAGCATAATCGGCTCTTGTTTTTGTCGCAATAAATCATGATAAATCGACAAAGCGCTGACCGAATCATTAGCCAAATAGGCGTTGAGCATTTTAAAGGCGTCCTGCTCCAATGTTTTTGCCACTAAATCCTCCACTAGCGATACCGTAATTTCTCCGCCTTCACCAAGATAAAGGGTAAGCTTGTCTATTTCCATTTGTAATTGAAGCATGTTCGCCCCAACCATCGTCACAAGAAGCTCAATCGCATCCTGTGTAATGCTATTGCCCTGTGCCTTAACATTACTTTGAATCCAAACAGCTAAATCCTGCTCTTTAGGTGTTTCTGCTTCGACCAGTAATGCATGCTCTTTCATCATTTTTGTCACTTTTTTACGCTCATCTAACTTTTCATATGGAGCAATAAAAACGGTTACGGAAAAATCAGAAGGGTTGGACAACCATGTCTCCAGTCGTTTCACATCATGGTCAATCTTTTCTTTTCCTTTCTCTGTTGCCTTTAAAAACGAAGCACTTTTGGCAATAATGAGCTTTTGCGCAGAGAAAAAGGGAATGGTATCCGCTTCATCCATAACAGCATCAACAGGTACTTCATCTAAATCAAAAGTACTTATTTCCAGCTCATCTTCTGGTCCCATTGCTTCTTTTATACGCTTAATGGTTTCATCTATAAAATAGCTTTCTTCACCAACTAGTAGATATACTGGTGCCAGCTCACCTTTTTTTATTGTTTTCCAAACCGTTGAAATCATAATTTTCCCTCCATCTAGCAATACTATAAGTATACATGATTTTATCTGGATTGAGCAGGCTACAACCTTGATAGATGCCATACTTATATGGCGTTCATTTGGTAAGCCAATCCAAGATTACATTTCAGTCGAGCAATCACCAAGCTATCTTAGGTGTCCTGTAGTGAGTTTGACCGAATTGTGTCGATTCCTTGCCAGCCGGGGAATTCTCCTTTTCGATATAGCTTTTATGTACATGTTGTCTTATAATAAATAACAGAATTGGAGGGATAACAATGAATCCATTTGAAGGAAAAAACATACAATGTCGACGTAACGATGCAATCGATTCAGGTGTTGGTTTCGGTGTATCATTTGGCGTTTTCACACTAATGTTTATTATCGCGACAATAGTAGAGTTCGTATCACAGTAATCAGACTTAAATACGAAGGAAAAAGACCTTGATCATTGGACAAGGTCTTTTTCTTTTGCTGTGACTGTCAAACGATTCCCCCGAACACGTACTTCGATTGTGCCATCCACCCCCGTTGTCCAAGTAGCTAAATTACGATTGACAAATCGCTCAACTACCTCTTCATGTGGATGTCCATAACGATTTTGAAGCCCAGCACTGAAAACGGTGAATTGAGGTTGTAGGAGCTCTACAAATGATTCGATACTAGATGTTTTACTGCCATGATGACCAGCCTTCAGAAGGGTTATATTAGCTATCAGAGGTCCATAATGCATCATTAGCTGTTGTTCGCCATATTTCTCTAAATCACCTGTAAATAACGCTGTAAACGCCTTCTGTCGCATGTATAAAACAAGGGAGTCATCATTACCTTCGTAATAGGTATCATGAGGCCATAAATAAGAAAAGCTAGTCTCGCCTTTCTGCCATGAAGTGCCCTTCATCTTTTCTTTTATAGGAACGTTTTGCTTTTGGGCTTCCCTTAACAAATCCCTCATAATAGGCTGTCCCAACGAACCAGGTGTAACGTGAATTTCTTTCATCCCAATCTCTTGTAAAATTTCCTCGGCTCCTTCCACATGATCAGCGTCTGCATGCGAAACAATAAAAATATCAATGGTTCGTATTCCCTTCCCTTTCAGAAATGGGACTACCACTTGTTTCCCCACCTCGTAAACATTATTTGGCTTCTTCCATTGCTCTTGTTCAAAGCGTAAAAGGCCACCAGCATCAATGACATATACAGCCTCCCTAAATGGCAATTCAATCACAATGCAATCACCCTGCCCTACATTTAAAAACGTTATCTTTGTGTCACTATAAAGCATTGGATAAAAATGAATCCAGATCGCTGGGATGACTAAAACAACAATCGCATGCCCAAAACGTTTTGTTTCTAAGAAATAGAAACACGCGAGAACGCTTAGCATCGCTAAACAACAAAGCCAGATGGATGGTTTACCTGGTGACCATAATTGAAAAGGAAGTGCTTGTATTGAAAAAATGACATTCGTTAGCCCATTTCGCAGAGGCTCGTAGCCTGCAAATAAAAGGTTTGCTAATGGTAAGGAAATATACGTAAGAACTAGCGCTACAATATTAAAAGGTAAAATAAAGAAGGAAAACAATGGAACGAAGATAATATTGACAAAAAACGAGGAAATGGAAAGTTCATAAAAATGATGAAGTAATAATGGATAGACGAGTAGCTGACAGACGAATGTGACGAAAAAAGAACGGGATATCCAATTGCTAGTCTGTATAAAAATAAAACTAGAATGAACTAGACTAGCCGCTGCTAAATAGGACAGTTGGAAACCAATTTGAAAGATTACTCCCGGTTCAAGTAAAACAAACCCTATAAAGCTGATAGCAAGTGCATCATCGATTGACAGCGTCCATTTCAAATAACGGAGCAACATCATTAATTCTACGACTGAAACTGCACGCCATACAGACGGAGCACCCCCCGCAATGACCCCGTAGATCGGTAGTAAAATGAACAAGGCCACAGTCGCCATCTCTTTGCGAATACGTATGCGTAGTAAGCCTTCAAAAAATAACCATGACATCAGTGCTACATGTAAACCAGAGATAGCAAATAAATGAGTGATTCCTAGCTTTTGATAGGCTCGTTGTAGCTCATCATCCATTTGATCCTGTTCTCCAATGAGTAGGGCTTGAGCCTCCGCTACTAGTGTTTGGGGAAATGTCATTTCTATATGCCTTTTCATCTGTTGTCTCAGTTTAGCGAGAAATATGGTGGGGGAACTGCGCTTCTCCATAAAGGTCCAACTAGTGACTTCAACGATACCAGTTGCCCCCTTACTCGTTAAATAAGTTGACATGGAGAACGCGTAATCATGGGCTGATGGCGAAGGAGTCACAAGCTCACCTTTCGCAAGATACGTCATTCCTGCTATAGATGTATGTTCATAATTAACTTTTTCTTGTTCTGAGGAAAATGTATATACTACATATAACTTTTGACCATTTGTAGTTGTAGCAAATCCACGGAGCTTTTGGCCGCTTATTTTATAGTCGTTTGACCAAGTTAAAGGGAAAGAGGATGGCAGTGGGGAAGGTGCTGTTAATTGAATTGTCACAAAAAAAATATGCGATATTAATCCACCTATTAACACAATCATCGCTAAGAAACGTGACTCACCCTTTAAGATGAGCCACAGGGCTAAAAGAAGTACTAATACGAGTAGCCATGCCGACTTGTGAGCCGCTAAGGATGCCACAAGTACAGCGAGAGCTATATAAATCCATTTATGCCTTAAAGCTTTATACCAAATAGTGTACTCACCTTCTGTTCATAGGGAAGCAATTTTTCTGCTGGCAATCCGTTCTCGCGAAGCTCATGAAGCATCTCTGTATACAAGGCTAGTTTTTCATCTCGTAAAAAATCGATTTTCCGTTCATCAAATGGTACATGGACGACTGTCACACCTGCTTTTTCAAATAATTCTTGAGCATATGGATTATTTTTATAATCAGTTGCATAACAAACACGCTCAATGCCTGCTTGAATAATAGATTTTGTACAAGGGAGACATGGGAAATGAGTCACATATAAATCTGCACCTTTTGTTGGTGTGCCGTATTTAGCACACTGTAGCAACGCATTCATTTCAGCATGCACCGTACGCACACAATGGTTGTCCACCACATAGCAGCCATTTTCGATACAATGTTCATCACCCGTAATGGACCCATTATATCCCCCTGCTATAATCCTCTTATCGCGGACAACAGTCGCTCCTACCGCTAGTCTTGTACATGTACTACGCAATGCGAGTAAATGGCTTTGTGCCATAAAAAATTGATCCCAAGTAATTCGCTCCATATGACTACCTCCAAAATTTTGCCTTACAAGTTTTTCGATCTCGTTGCTTTTCTACTATAGTGTAGCCCTTTTGGAAAAGGGGCGTCAATATGTCATATGCTATTAGCTTTACTTAACTGTAATAGAATCCTTTAATTTCTCAAATGTTTTCTCACCAATACCACTAACATTCCTTAAGTCATCAATAGTTTGAAAGCGTCCGTTCTGCTCCCGATAACTAAGAATACTTTGAGCTTTTGAGGGGCCAATTCCTGGTAATGTGGCAAGAGTCTCCGTATCAGCGATATTGATATTAATTTTTTGATCCTTATTCTCGCTCTCTATAGGTGAAAAGAGTAGATTTGTAGATGCATCTTCAAGATGCTCACCCTTGATGGGAATATAAATGACCATTTCGTCCTGAACTTTTTGCGCATGATTAACAAGTTGCGTATCCGCATTCTCAATATAACCACCTGCAAGCTGAATGGCATCGATAATACGATTATCTGGCTGAAGCTCATAAACGCCGGGATACATAACAGCACCCTTTATATCAACAAATATCTGCTGCTGGACCGCCTCCTCCACAGTAGATGTCACTTGATTTATTTCTTCAATAGGTTGGATGGTTTCGATGAGCTCTTCTTGGGGAAGTGAAGAGTCAGAACTCGAAAAATAGAAGTAAAAAAACAGTCCACTGATTACTAGTACGCCAGGGATTAGCATACCTTTTTTGTACTTTTGCCATAAAGATTGCAACATAGTACCATCCTTTCAATGCAAAAGGTCATCATATGGAGGTACCCTCATCATACACTAACAAACCTGGAATGCAAACCTGAAAGCAGGGACGAAAAGCTCTCATTTGATCGCTCGATTGGTTATTTTTGTTCTATCCGTCACTTTTGCTGCCCTATCCGTCACTCTGACTCCATTATCCATCGCTTTCGGTTTATGAATCACTCTCGCTTTATCCGTCACTCTTGCTGTTCTATCCGTCATTCTGACTCCTCTTTATCCATCACCCTCGATGCTCTCTCCACCAGCTCTATAAAAAAAATCCACACTACCAATCGGCAGTGTGGTACTTTTCCATATCTATTTTACCGCACGGATGAAAATGCGTTCGCTTTCATATTCGGGTGCTTCGTCTGTAAAATCTGATGTTACTTCCACATCACTAAAGCCGATGTCGCGAAGCCAAGTCATATATTGTTCGATAGGAAACGTGCGTTGAATATGTTCCTCATCAAAGCGTTCATATAAATCACTTGTAGCATCACGCACATAAAAGGTCATTTGATGAATAATGGAATGCTCAAAGTCTCCAGGCTCAGTATGCCATACATAACTAATGTCTCCATCGTCATACGTAAATGGACCATCTAAAAAGATTTCAGTCATTTTAAATAGTGAATGGACATCAAAAAATAGCTGGCCCCCATCTCGTAATGCCTGATAGATCCGTTCTAACGTCGTATAGACTGCTTGCTCCTCTATAACATAATTCAGAGAATCAATGGCAATTGTGACCACATCTACTTCCTCAAAGCCATCGAGCTCATCCATGGACATACAATAAAACGGAGCCTCGTATCCTGTATCAGTAAAACGTTCAGTCGCAATGGAAAGCATTTCTTCTGATAAATCAACGCCGCTGACTTTGTAGCCAGCCTGTGCAAATAACAAGCTAAGCACACCAGTTCCACAACCAATATCCAATAGCTTTTTGTATTGGCCGCTAGGTGCATGCTGTACAACCCAATCTACATAAAGATTGTAAGGAATATCTGCTTGTAGCTCATCATAGACATGGGCGAAGCGTTCGTAACTACTCACTTAGGCCTCTGGCATGTCTAATTGTGGTGCATCGCCCCATAGACGCTCTAAATTATAATAAGCACGCTCATCTTTATGGAATACGTGTGCTACTACATCTCCTAGGTCTACTAGAACCCAACGAGCTCCATCAAAACCTTCGACACGGCGAATTTCATAGCCATCTTTTTCGGCTACATCCTGTAATTCGCGTGCAATTGCTTGCACCTGACGATCAGAGTTACCATGGGCAATGATAAAGTAATCTGCTAAAAGAGAAATTCCTTGCATATTTAAAACGACAATATCCTCACCATGTTTGTCGTCGATCGCTTTGTAAGCTGCTTGTAATAAAGTTGAAGTCATCCTTCACTATCCTCTCTGTTCATCATATCGTTATAACATTCTATTGATAACGGATAAATAGGCTGCCTTGTGTCGATTAAAAATGCCAATGTATGACGGACACATGCACTCATGGCCTTATCCAAATTTTTTTGCGCCTTTTTACGCAGACGATCCACACCATCAAATTGGCGATTTGGTTCAATCATATCTGCGACAAAAATAATTTTTTCTAAACGACTCATATTAGGTCGTCCTGTCGTATGGAAACGAATAGCATTCAACAGCTCATCATCTTTGATGCCGAATTCACTTTCTGCAATATATGCACCAACTGGGCCATGAAGTAGTTCACTGCCCCAGCCAATGAGACGTTCATCTAACTTTTCCGTTCGGACGATTTGCTCCATCCACTCTATTTCTGCATATTTAGCAATATCATGAAGGATTGCAGCTGTCTCAGCCTTTTTCTCATCCTCGCCGTACTTTCGTGCAAGATCGATGGCCGTTTCCATAACACCGATTGTATGAATGTAACGTTTTTCCGGCATTCTGGGCTTAATCGCCGCTAAATACTGTTCGCGTTCCATAAAGACCTTCCTCTCGTATGAACGACTCTACCGCTTCTGGTAGTAAAAGTGTCACCGTTCCTCCAGTTGCCAGGCGTTCACGAATCAGCGTGGACGATAAATCGATTTGAGGCACCTCCACCATGCATATAGGGTACTCTGTAATAGCGGCCGTTCCTGGACGCTTGACACCAACAAATTGGACAAGCTCTACTAAGTCATCTATACAATGCCATGTATGTAGCGAATCAATCATATCGCCACCGATAATAAAGTAGAATTTTACAGAAGGTTCCTTTCTACATAATGCCGAAAGTGTCTCATAGGAATAGGATACGCCACCCTTGTCTACCTCATACGACTCTACCGAAAAATTAGGAAATGGGCGAATTGCACGCTCCACCATTTCAAGTCGTTCCACATTACTGGCATCATACCGTGCATGCTTATGTGGCGGTATGGCATTCGGCATAAAGCGTATTTCATCGAGTTGCAACGCATGAAATACTTCATTTGCCATTAATAAATGCCCCATATGTGGAGGATTAAACGTACCTCCTAGTAAACCGACCCTTTTCATCGTCTCACCTTATTTCGTTGCTTTTGGTAATACAATCTTTTTTTGATTGCGTGATTCTTTATATAAAACAACTGTAAGGCCGATTAATTGGACAAGCTCTGCATGTGCACCTTTTGCAAGTGCTTCTGCCACTTCATGTTTATCCTCTTCACAATTATCTAAAATACGCACTTTAATTAGCTCACGTACTTCTAATGCCTCACGAATTTGCTTAGTCATTTCATCATTTACGCCACCTTTTCCCACTTGGAAAATTGGTGATAAATGGTGTGCTTCTGCACGTAAAAAACGTTTTTGTTTACCTGTTAACATAAAAATTAGTTTCCTCCTAATTGCGCCTTTAGCTGCGCAATCATTGAATTTGTATTTGGATAGTTGCCCAACCAGTGCTCAAAAGAGATGGCTCCTTGATGCACAAACATCCCTAAACCTGTCACAATTGTTGCCCCTTTTTCCTCAGCCGCTTGTAAAAAAGGCGTCATTAATGGATTATACACAATATCCGCAACAATTGCTCCTTTCTCAAGACGATTTAAGGAAAATGGCATTGAAAAATTGCCCGTAGCAAGACCTGCCGAAGTCATTTGCACAATGATGCTGAAATCAGCCAATGTCTCTTGCGCTTCCTTTAATGAAATGGCACGGCCAATACCCATTTCATCCACAATAGCTTGGGCATTGGCTACTGTACGATTGGTAATGGTCAAATCATTATAGCCTTGCTGCTGCATAGCAAATGCTATACCTCGAGCAGCGCCACCTGCACCAACAAGTAATATAGGCTTGTCTTTATGAGATGAACCTACTGCTTCTTCTAGTGAACGCACAAAGCCGACACCATCTGTATTAAAGCCTTTCAGCTTTCCGTCTGTTGTTCGTACAACTGTATTCACTGCACCCATTTTTTGCGCCAACTCATCTAGCTCATCTAAATAGGGAATGATTGCTGTTTTATGAGGAATTGTTACATTCCAGCCACTTGTCCCTAAAGTTTTCAAGCCAGCAACTGCTGACTCTAATTGCTCAGAAGATACGTGTATTGGAATATATGTCGCATCTATGGACATTTCCTCAAACCAAGCATTGTGCATGGCTGGTGATTTTGAATGTTCGATCGGATCACCAATAACTGCAAACCACTTCTTCATTTCCTAGTCCCTCTTCTCTCCTGCATCCTTCATCTTCTATATAAGTGATGGACGTATTGAAACTTGTACACCTTTAGGCGCGTATGCTGCTACTACGACATTGGCATGCTGTACAGTAATCCAACCTAGCCCAGAAAATACAACATCTGTTTTCGCTTCTTTGATGGAAAACTCATGGCGAACTAAAGGTGGAAGTTGGTCAATAAACTCTGCAGTCGGTGGTGCCAAAAGTTCTCCCTTATGTTCTACGTACAGCATTTCTGCCTTCTCAAGCTTTGTTCGGTGAATCGGTAAATCATTTGCCACATGGATGGTAAAGGCAGAACGGTCTCCTTGAATAAAATCAAATCTCGCCAATGCCCCAATAAATAAGGTTTGTCCCGCATTTTGTTGGTAGACTTTCGGCTTGATTTCTTTTTTAGGCATAATGTATTTTAATTCACTTGAATCAATATGATGGGCCATTTGATGGTGATTAATAATACCAGGCGTATCATATAATGCACTTCCATCATCCAATGGAATTTCAATCATATCTAATGTAGTACCTGGGAAATGGGATGTAGTAATAACCTCACCTTCTCCTGTTGCCTGCTTAATAATGCGGTTAATGAATGTGGATTTTCCTACATTGGTACAGCCCACAACATAAACATTTTGCCCTTGTCGATATTCATCAATGGCTTCCATGGCTTCGGCCATTCCCTTACCTTTATGGGCACTTACTAACAGCACATCAACAGGCTGAAGTCCTAACGCTTTTGCTTCGCGTTTTAACCAATTGATAACTTTTTTCGGTTTAACCGATTTCGGTAATAAATCAGCTTTATTCGCAATCAAAAGCACAGGATTCTTCCCTACAAAACGGTGTAGGCCAGGTAGCCAGCTCCCATTAAAATCAAAAATATCAACAATTTTTACGATTAAGCCTTGCTGTGTACCAAGGCCATTTAAAATGCGTAAAAAGTCGTCATCAGTTAATGACACTGGTTGAATTTCATTGTAATTTTTCAAACGGAAGCAACGTTGGCAAATGACCGCATCCTTTTCTAATGATGATGGGGGTGCATACCCAACTGCTGTTTTATCTTCTGTTTGAATTGTTGTACCACAGCCAATACAATTTGGCATTTCAATCATTCTTGTTCCTCCCAAGTTATAATTCCTTTTCGTTTCAAATCATTAAACACTCGACGTTCAATGAATCGATTCAGTTTTGTTACAAGGCCATCAGACTGTGCAACAGGTTTTACTAGCACTGTATGCAAGCCTAAGCGATTCGCACCCATTACATCTGTAAGAAGCTGATCGCCTACCATGACTACTTCATTAGGACGCAAGCCTAATTGAATAAGGGCATTATAAAAAGCATTTCGCAATGGCTTTTTTGCCTTATGAATATATGGAATACCTAAAGGCTCTGCGAAGCGTTTAACACGTGCCTCATTGTTATTAGACGCAATAATAACACGAATACCGGATTCCTTCATGATGCGCAGCCAGATAATCAGTTCCTCTGTTGCATCCTCACGATCCCATTCCACAAGGGTATTATCTAAATCTGTAATGATCCCTCTAATACCTAATTCTTGTAGTTTTTCAGGTGTAATTTCGAAAATATTCGTCACAAATTCGTTTGGTAATAAAAAATTATACAAAATAGCGACCCCTAATCTTAACGTATTATTCGACCATTATAGCATATTTGCAAAGGCTTCACCCATTCGAATTGGGTTGCCCTGAACAACATTTTCCGTAAACTCAATCGAATCCTTTTCGAACAGCATCACAACTGTTGAACCAAATGAGAAATAACCGACTTCCTGCCCTTTATACCAGTGAATTGTTCTATTCGTGAGCACAATGGAATTCACGAAGGTCGCACCCACTTTTATAAACGCTACTTGTTGATTATGTGCAGTTTTCAACTCTGTCACTAAACGGTAATTATGGGAAATTGGCTTTTTACCGTATGTAAGACCTACTTGATTCACAGGATAAGATTTCTGACCAAGCGTATACTGTCTTAGTACTTCCCCATCAATCGGGCTGTGAATACGGTGATAATCAGCAGGACTTAAATAAAAGACAATAAAATGGCCGTCTACATAGTTGGCTGCTCGCTCCGAATGACCAAGTAAATCCTCAAGTGCATATGGCTTACCCTTTACAAGGAAAGTCATATCCCATTCAATCCTTCCAAAGGATTCTACCTTTGCATCTACAGGACTTACATACACCATCGGATTTTTTTCAATCGGTCGTGCTTCTTCTAAAAGCTCTCTTGTAAAAAATTCATGTAAACTTGCAAATTGTTGTTGTTTTTTTGAAACTTCTTCAAGGTTTATATCGTATAACTTCATGTAGCTTGGAATTATACGTTTACTCCACTTAGCTTTCGCAATAGCTTGCAAAAGGTTGGAGGATTGCTTACCATTCGTTAGTTCTATCAAGCGTTGATATAGTTTTTCTTTCATTAGTAAAAACCCCTATCCATTAATTTAGACTGTCAATTTTTTCGCATTCGAAGTATAATGGTACAATATCTTAAGTGCAAAGGAGTGATCCCCCTTGTTTTTTTATCACAAGTTGGTGGATACCACGGTTAAGAAAATGAAATCGCACGCAGCTAACTTCATTACAATTAGTAATATGTCCTTTGGAGGCGCGGCTATAATGGCCACTTTACATGAATACTATAGCTATAGTGTCTTGTTTATCTTTATTGCAGCTCTACTTGATCGCTATGATGGTAAGGTAGCTAGAGCACTCGGACAAGTGTCTGAGTTAGGTAAACAATTAGATTCTATGAGTGATATTATATCATTTGGCGTGGCGCCTGCATTATTAATGTACGAAGTTGTTCTAGTTGATTTTGGTTTTGTCGGCATGATGATGGCCGTCCTGTTTATCGTTTGTGGTGCGATGCGATTAGCCCGCTTTAATATTAGTGAAGCAAATGGCTATTTCACAGGTTTACCTATTACAGCTGCTGGTACGTTCTTAACTTTAACGTATTTTGTAGCGACTACGTTCCATCCGGCCTTTTATCTTTTCCTTTTTCCAATTTTAGCTTTCCTCATGATTAGTACATTTACGTTAAAAAAAGTGTAACAGCACAATTGCTGTTGCACTTTTTTCATTTCCCACAGCTTTGAAACATATACTGTCGAAAAATGGGGAAAGGATGAAATCATTCAATGAGCGGAATTTTTACATCAATGTTGCAGTTATGGCTTGAGATCCCAGCGTTACTTGGCTATTTAAAGGGGCAAACATTCCATAAACCCTTTTCAAAAGAAGAGGAAGCTGCTTGTATTGAACGATTTTTAGGTGGCGACGAGCAAGCACGCCTGGACCTAATAGAACGCAATATGAGGCTCGTCGCGCACGTCGTAAAAAAATTCCATCCAAAACATGAACAACTAGATGATTATATTTCCATCGGGACGATCGGGCTAATGAAAGCAGTAGAAAGCTATACCCCGGACAAAAAAACAAGACTTGCCACATATGCAGCTCGATGTATTGAAAATGAAATTTTGATGCATCTACGCACACAGAAAAAAGTGCAGAAGGATGTCTCTTTATTTGAGCCAATCGGAACAGATAAAGATGGCAATGCGCTTCAAATTCGAGACTTACTCCAATGTGATGAAGAAAGTGCAACCGAGAAAATCGAACATAAAGAGCATGTGGCACAGCTATATCATTACTTGCATATGCTTGATGAACGAGAACTAGAAATTGTGACACTTCGCTATGGATTAAATCAACAAGATGCCCTCACGCAAAAGGAGATTGCAGCTCGCTTAAATATTTCTCGAAGTTATGTATCTCGGATTGAAAAACGGGCACTCATTAAACTCTATCAATTATACAAACGAGACCAAAAGTCAATTGAGTAATATATTGTAAAATGTTCACTAGGAAAATTCAATGTATCTTTGGCGGAGAATGTGCCGATTTTATGGCATAAAAAAAAGCCCTTTGCGACATTGTTATGTCGCAAAGGAACTTTTACATTTCATGAATGTGCTGATTCTGATAATTCTGCCGTAATCAATGTACCTATTAAAGTAGTGATAATCACTACACCTACTGTTAATAATAGCATCATGAATGCCTCCCATTCTAATATGAAGAGATTTATTACAGCTAGTGTAGCATTTATACTATTCAATCACTGTGATTTTTCTCACATTAGAAACAACACATTTTGACCGTTTTGTGTATTATAGTGAGGCGATTGCTTGTAAGACAACTTGTGTCGAGTGTTTTGCAGCAACTGGTAAAAACTCATCAAAGCTAATGTTTGACTCTTTACCTGCAATATCTGATAAAGCACGAATTACTACAAAAGGTGTAGCAAATTGATAACAAACTTGCGCAACCGCAGCCGCTTCCATTTCCACCGCTTTCATTTGAGGGAAATGATGACGAACTGCTTCTACACGCACAGGATCATTCATAAATGCATCCCCAGAGCAAATTAGACCAATACCGTATTGATGCTCTCCAACTGCCTTAACAGCTTCCTCTGCTACTTTCATTAATCGTTCATCTGATTTATAAGCTGCTGGCATGCCAGCCATTTGTCCAATTTCATAACCAAAAATTGTGACATCCACATCATGGTGACGGACTTCATCCGAAATGACTACAGCTCCCACCTCAAGGGCTTCGTCGTAACCACCTGCAGAGCCTGTATTAATCACAACATCGGGCTTAAACTCATGCAAAAGAATGGTTGTGGACATAGCCGCATTGACTTTACCAATACCACTTTTTAATAACACGACTTCCTTGCCTTCATATGTTCCTGTTGTATATTCACTACCTGCTATCGTTGTACTTTGTGCATTGCTTAAAGATGCTCGTAGTAATTCAACTTCCTGTTCCATTGCCCCAATTACTGCAATTTTCATGTAATGTTACTTCCCTTCTTTATCAACTCTATTAAAAATAATCAAAAGAGTGATTTTCGTCAATAGGCGCCTTCTAATGTATTCAGCTGTTCAAGCTTTACAGGCAACCATCCTTCATTATCCACCCATTCCATACTGACACGGTACATCTGTGTCTTATCTTTTGTTGAAACTGTGGCAATTGAAGAATTAGGACCACCATTATTTTGCATACGCCAAATAATCATATTATCTTGATTAATACCGGTTACACCTGTAACAGTTGCTACTTTTTCAGACCAGTCTACGGATGAAGAATCGTAGGATGATACATGCTGTCCCGTTTGAGTTGTAGGTGTTGGCTGCCAATTTTTATTTGTGATAACTTTCTCTACGTTTGGATTATCTGAAGTTGATTCTTCTGGCTCACCTTGTTCCTGTTGATTTTCTTCAGGTTGTGATCCATGCTCTTCCTCAGCTTGATCTTCTTCTACAGCCAGATCCTTTTCATCCTCTTTCACAGGCTCTTTATCTACTTCTTTGTTGTCATCTTTTTCCTCTTGAGCCGGTTCATCTTTCACTGTTTGTTCTGCATCATCTTGCCATTTAAACACATAAGTTGCTGTGATAATAATTAGTACAACTACTACACCAATTAAAACATTCAATAGTTTATCTAGCTTTTTATTACGAGATGGCTGCAAATGACGACTACTACGAGTTTGTCGTTCACTCATATTTCCTCCCCCTCTCTAGCAAATATTCTATCAAGTTCGACAGCACTTGCAAAACAATTATACTCATTAATTTATTTCGTGGCATTTCAGCCTGAAATATAAAAGCAGCTAGCCTCCCTGAATTAGAAAGACCAGCTGCTTGTCCACTTACATATTATTTAATTGAAACAATCTTAACTTTCATTTCGCCACCAGGTGTTTGAACAGCTACTTCTTCGCCTTCAGCGCGGCCAAGTAAGCCTTTCGCGATTGGTGATTCGTTTGAAATACGGAACTCCATTGGGTCTGCTTCAGCCGAACCTACAATTGTATAAGATTCTTCATCAGTTGATGGTTTACCATTAATAATTTCTACAAATGTAACCGTTTTCCCAAGTGATACCACACTGTTATCTGTCTCATCCTCAGAAATAATCACTGCATTGCGAATCATCGATTTTAAAGTTGAAATACGACCTTCTAAAAAGGCTTGTTCTTCTTTTGCTGAATCATACTCAGCATTCTCAGAAAGATCACCAAAATCACGAGCAATTTTTATACGTTCAACGATTTCTTTACGTGTTTCAGTTTCTAATTTCACTAATTCTTCTTCTAATTTTCGTTTTCCCTCAGCTGTCATAGGGTACTGTTTTTCATTTGCCAAAGTCCTTCACTCCTTGTTTCTTCAATATAAAAACATAAAACTCGACTAAATGCTTGGTAGGTGCATTTAATCGAATTTTATTATTTTTAAACGTTTTTCAAATTACGCTTTGACCTAATAGTATGCATGCTTTTTTTAAATATGCATGTAAATATTGTCAATACCACTCTATCTTATTACAATACGTTGTCGGTTTCAAGAATAGTTTTAATTTTCGTTACCATTAAATCAATCGCTACCTCATTATCCCCACCTTCAGGAATAATGATATCAGCATAACGTTTTGTAGGTTCAATAAATAAATTATGCATTGGTCGAACCGCTGATAAGTATTGATCGATAACTGAATCTGTTGTACGTCCACGTTCTTTAATATCACGCATAATACGACGAATAATTCGTAAATCAGAATCGGTATCTACAAATAATTTAATATCCATTAAATCACGCAGATCGGCATCTTCTAGCACGAGAATTCCTTCTAGAATAATAACATCTACCGGCTCAACATGGATCACTTCTGCTGCTCTAGTATGCTGCACATAATCGTAAACTGGCTTCTCGATTGGCTGTCGCACTAAAAGTTTTTTTATGTGCTGTATTAATAAATCATTATCGAATGCTAACGGATGATCGTAGTTTGTTCCTAATCGCTCTTCAAATGTTAAATGACTTTGATCTTTATAATAAAAGTCTTGTTCAATAACAACAACTGAATGCCCTCGGAAAACATCATAGATGGCGCGTGTCACACTCGTTTTACCTGAGCATGAGCCACCAGCGATACCGATAACAACAGGACGCTTCACTTCCATTAGTTATTCTCCTTTCGCATCATGTTATGCGGCATTAATGGTGTGTCACATTTAAATTTAACTATTTGTAATGGATGACGTGCTGCATCTAGGCTATTGCCATCTTCATCCCAAATTTCTCCCATTGTCAGACGGAAATTCTCGATTTCTGGACCAAAGAACTCTACTTCGTCACCAGGTTTAAAATAATTTCGTTGCTGCATCGTAACCATTTTTGTTTCTGGATCATGTTCTAAAATTAAACCAGCAAATTCATATGTTGTTTTTCGGCCATGAATACCAAACATTTGCTCCTCTGAGCCAGGTGCATCATGGAAAAATGCTTCAGCCGTATCACGGTTTGCACATTTATCTAGCTCCTCTAGCCATTCGCGTTTAATTTTAAAATTATCAGGATCAGCACAGTAAGCATCGATAACTTTGCGGTATACGGATACAACGGTTGCCACATAGTGAATCGATTTCATACGCCCTTCTACTTTTAATGAATCGATACCAAGCTCGATCATATGTGGAATCGCTTCGATTAATTTTAAATCTTTCGGACTCATAGCAAAAGATGCGTGATTATCATCAAACAGTGCTTTTTCTTCCCCATCTTCTAATTCATATAAATCATAATCCCAACGGCATGATTGGCAGCAACCGCCACGGTTAGAGTCACGAGCAGTCATATGGTTAGATAGAACGCAACGGCCAGAATAAGCAATACACATGGCGCCATGAACGAAGGCCTCGATTTCAATATCGACTTTTTCCTTCATCATTTTCATTTCTTCTCCGCCTACCTCACGTGCTAATACAACACGATGTAAGCCTTCTTCCTTCCAGTACTGCACTGCCTTCCAGTTGGACAATGACTGCTGTGTAGAAAGATGAATTTCAAGTTTAGGAGCAGCTGTACGACATGTTTCGATAATTAGTGGGTCCGCAACGATAATACCTGTCACACCTGCCGACTCGATATCTTTTAAATATCGCTCCAAGCCTGCCATATTTTCATTATGTGCAAATATATTTGTCGTTACATAAATTTTCGCACCATATTGATTAGCAAACTCTACCCCTTCACGCATTTCATCTATAGAGAAATTATCTGCATTGGAACGTAAACCAAACTCTCGTCCCCCAATAAATACAGCATCCGCTCCGTAATGCACGGCTACTTTTAATTTTTCTAAGCTACCCGCTGGGGCAAGTAGCTCTGGTTTTTTTGTAATGACACGTTTACCGTCGACAATGTCACGGATTTTGTCATTTTGTTCTAACGCTAATGCCATGTTATTGCCCCCTCTTAGTAAACAGTTTCCTTGAAGATAAAGCCTGTATCTAATGGTCTAATGGCTGGTTGAATATCTTCAATTTTTGCTAATAATTCATCTTTTATGTCATCATATGCTTCTTCGGATTCGTCAAAATATGCATCGATGGCTTTGCGATAGGCCTCAGTCACAGCTACCACATATTCTGGAGTTTGTAGCACACCCTCAATTTTTAGGGCATCGATGCCACCTTCGAATAATTCGCCAAGTTCATCAATAACACACATGTCATTAGGACTAAAAATATGTGTACCGTTTACATCTTCGTAAATTGGATATTTATTATTGCGCTCATCATCGTGTAGGAACATGTTACGATTTTCTTTACGATTTTCAATTTCCATCACTTTATCTTGATATAAGAAATAATGGCCAAGAAGCGGGCGTTTTGATTGGAACATACACGTCATACCATGTACTTGTACTTCAATTTCTAATTCCGCATTTTCTTTAATTTCTAAAACCTCATCAAGAGAAAGCTCACGTGCTAACACTGCCCGAGTCGCACCGCGTTTTCCCCAGTAATTAGCCGTAAACCAGTTTGTTGCAGTCGTCTCAGGATTCCAATGCAATGGAATTGTTACGCCTTGCTCACGACGAATAATTAATACTGCTGGGTCGCCATAAATTAAACGATCCACACCGATACGTTGCATTTCTGTTAAATAGTCGGCAAGTGCCTCCAGTTTTTCATTATGGAAAAGGCCATTCACTGCAACATAAACTTTTTTACCTGCCGCGTGAATGAGCTTCGTTGCCTCTTCCACCTCATCTACTGAGAATTCTCCTGCTAGACGTAGACCAAATTGTTGTTCACCAATAACAAAAGCATCCGCTCCAGCGTCTAAAAGTGCTTTAATATGTTCTAATGATTGTGGTGTCACAAGCAATTCTGGTTTTTTCATAGTAGTCACCTCTTCAAACATAGTAATAAACCGTCACCTACTGGTAAAAAAGCACTGGTGTAATCTGGGTGCTGCATTATCCATTCTGTGAAGTTTTTTAAATTGCGGATCATTGTGCGCTTTCGACGTGGGACATCCTTCAAATCTAGATCTGACAAGCCATGCATATACATATTGTCGATATACAAGACTCCGCCTGATTTTACGAGGGGCGCGTACTTTTCAAAGAATCGCTGATATTGTCCCTTTGCGGCATCGATAAATACTGCATCGAACTCTGTGTCAATGGCCTTATCCTCTACCTCTAAAGCGTCGCCTTCAATGACCTTAATTCGATCAGATACGGTTGACCGTTCAATATAGGCTTTAGCTTTTGTCACACGCTCTATATCGCGTTCAATCGTAACGATATGGACATTTGGTAAAGCTTCTGCCATGCGAATAGCAGAATAACCAATTGCCGTGCCAATTTCTAAAATTTTTTGCGGATTTTGAATGCGCAACAATTGATTTAAAGCATCAATACCTGCAAGTTGCATAATCGGTACATGATTCTCCTCCGCATATGCTTCCATTTCTAAAAGCAATTCATTACGTGGCTGTATAAATGATTGTATATATGCATCTGATAATTCCATTGTTCCACCCTCAATTAAAAGGCAACGTGCATGTAGCCGTTGTCCGTACTTCATCATTTATCAACAAAAAGAAAAAGACCAAACGTGATGTCTTGGTACTTTGCCATACAAAAATGAGCAATTGTTTTTGACATGCTCAAACAATTGCCACCACGCATATTTGTCCCGAATAAACGGATTGATCAAAAATCACACTTTATAATAGCATGAAAATAGAAGGAAAGCTATTTTTCTTTCCTTCTACTTCCTTTGTTTGCTCTATGCCATTTACTCTTTGCTAACGCTTATTCTTCTTTTCGTAAATATTTTTCTACTTTCTGTAAATGTTCATCATATGTTTTCGAGAAGTGGTTGACACCCTCTTTATCTGCTAAGAAATAGAAATAATCTGTTTGACTAGGGTTTAATGTCGCCTCAATAGAAGTCTTTCCAGCACCCGCAATTGGGCCTGGTGGTAGGCCTTTATTTTTGTAAGTATTATAGGCATTATCTACTTCTAGGTCTTCATACAGCACACGATCTTTATGATCACCAAGCGCATATAAAACAGTCGGGTCTGTTTGTAGTGGCATCCCTTCATCAATACGATTATAGAAGACACTTGCTATTGTCTCTCGATCTGTTTGAGCCGTAGCTTCTTCTTCCAATAATGATGCAAATGTTAACAGTTGGTGAACGGACATTTGTTTTTCCACTAAAACATCACTGTAATTTTTCACCACATTGTTCATAGCCCCTATCATTTCTTCAACAATCGCTTCTAGAGATGGTTTCTCCTCATAGTACGAGTAAGTTGCTGGATATAAATAGCCTTCTAAATCATAGCGAATATTGTCAGCTAACACTGCATCCGTTACGAGCTCAGGGTAGTTGGCCATCATTTGTTGAACAAATGTGTCACTCGTTACTAAATCCATAAATTCCTTTTGTGTATATGGCGTTTTCTTTTCAATAACTTTCCCAATTTGCTCAATTGTTAAGCCTTCAGGAATCGTCATTGTAAAGACAGGTTTTCGGTATACCTTCCCTGTTTTTAAGCTTTCAATAAGTTCATCAAATGTCATCGCTTGCGTTAAATCGTAATTCCCCGCTTGGAATTGAGACTCGTTTTTAAATTTTGCATAATATTTAAAAACACGTGCATCTTTAATAACACCTTTTTTCTCTAATAATGTAGAAATAGAACTTAAGCTAGAACCGATTGGTACTTCTACTGCAATTGCTTTTGTCGCGTCAGGATCTAGTGGTTTTAAAGCACCCTTAACATAATTGTACCCGAATAAACCGACAATCCCTATAACGAGGACAAAAACAATTGCCACAATGGCAACGATTTTTCTCACGATTTTTACCTCTGATTTTTTTTCCTGCATTTTTGAAAACATTTCTTGTTTTTTAGTACCGTTATCCACGGGTTTCCCCCCTATCACTATCCAATATCATACTAGAAATCAACTATCACGACAAACAGAAATCGACAATTCAGGAGAATTTGCATATATAAAAAAATCTGCTAGCTATTTATTCCAGCAGATTGTCTTGCTAAAAACTTTAATAGTATCACTTTACAATACTAACAGACCGTCATAATTGCTCTTCTAAGATGTTCGATTATTGTAATAGAAATGTTTAAACTTGATGGTAAGATTCTTTACTAAAACAAAAAACTCCGAGTGGCTCCTAACCACTCAAAGTTCTTATAGTTCGTTTAATATATCTTCAACGTACACCCATTCTTCATCTGTTTCTATTGGTAATAACTCTTCAATAGAACCATCGTTTCCAGCCAGATATTGAGCCGCGAAAATTTCACGCTCATCCATTGGCTCATCTGTCGCGGGCACATATAATACATACGATTTACCGAATTGCTCGGATGCAAAAGTATGAATTACCTCACAAACTTGATCAGTTCCATCTTCATTTGTCACGGTAATAAGCTGTGGCTCTTCTTCAAATTCATCTAGAAGTGTTAATACCACCTCATTAATCATTTCCCATTCAGCATCCGTTTCGACAGGCTGTAGATTGGTCATCTCGCCGTTGTTATCGTCATAATCGAAAGTCATCGCTGATAGATCTCCTGGAATTTCTTCACCATTGGCATCCAACAAAGAAAATAGCACATAGGATTTATCCTCTGCATCAAATGTAAAGACCACATGGCAACGTTGTTCCTTCCCATTTTCATCGATTATCATAAATTCTTGTGTTTCTTCATTCATTCGATTATCTCCTTCTGACAGTTTAATGTCATTTACTTAAGTAGTTACTTCTACACGTACTAAATATCTTCGAGCAGAATCTCACCATTATTCGGATATTTACATACTTTCAATAAAAAAGGAACAAGGACTGCAAGCTGCGATCCTTGTTCCAAGCTTTAAGAAAGAAGATTATTCTTATTCTTCGTCTTCATCTTCTAAAGCGTTTAATACGTCTTCTACCATATCCCATTCTGCTTCAGTTTCAATAGGTGTTAGTTCACCATCTTCACCGTTTTCAGACGGTACGAATGAAGAAACGAAAATTTCAACTGAGCCATCTTCATCTTCTTCTGCGCCTACCATTGAGTAAAATACGTATGATTTTCCAAACTCTGGAGATTCATGTACGTGAATCACTTCACAAAGCTGTTCATTTCCGTTTTCATCAATCACTGTAATGTGTTGAACGTGTAATTCTTCTTCATGGTTATGCTCGTTTGCCATGTATAGTCACCTCATCAATTAATTTTTGCTATCTAAATAGCCTTGTAAAATCATCACAGCTGCCATTTTATCAATGACTTGCTTGCGCTTTTTGCGACTCACATCTGCTTCGATTAGCATACGTTCCGCTGCCATCGTTGTTAAACGTTCATCCCATAATTTAACCGGTAGTGAGAACGTTTCTTCCAATAACGTTTTATAGTTTTCAGAAGCCTCTCCACGCGGTCCAACCGTATTATTCATGTTTTTCGGGAAGCCTACAACAAATTCTGTTATTGCGTATTCCTTTACTAGCTCAGCGATACGATCGATACCGAACTCGCCATTAGCCTCATCAATTTTTACGGTTTCAATACCTTGGGCAGTCCAACCAAGTGCGTCACTGACAGCAACGCCAACGGTTTTCGACCCAACGTCTAATCCCATAATTCTCATTTCTAGTCCTCGTTATTCTTTTTGATATAAAATTTAACAAGCTCTTCTAGAATTTCGTCACGCTCAAGCTTGCGAATTAAATTACGAGCATCCTGATGGCGAGGAATATACGCCGGATCACCAGAAAGTAAGTAACCAACAATCTGATTGATAGGGTTATATCCCTTTTCCTCTAATGAAGAATGAACTTTCAACATTACCTGCTTGACTTCCTGTTCCATTGATTCTTCTGGAAAATTAAATTTCATCGTTTGATCAAATGAACTCATGACCAGCACCTCGCTTTCAGAAATAAGGAGATGTGCGAACAAGCTCATCTCCAATTTCTCTTTATTATAACATGTTTTGGTGAATTAATTAAATGGATTTAACATAATCATACACAGAAAGTAGTGCTTCATCAAGTTTTGAAGCTTCTTTTGCTCCTGCCATCGCCATATCCGGACGACCGCCACCTTTACCACCACAAGCTTCTGCAACCATTTTCACGATATTTCCAGCATGGTAATTGCCACCAACTAATTCTTTTGATACTCCAGCACATAGCATAACCTTATCGCCATCCACTGCTCCAAGAACGATAACAGCCTTTGGAATTTTCGCCTTCAAATCATCCATCATCTGACGCAGTTGGTTATTGTCTTTTGCTTCTACCTTTGTAGAAAGAACTGTGACATCTCCAATTGTTTGTGCTGCATCAACAATTGCCCCAGCCTGAGCATTGGCAATTTTTTGAGATAATGCTTCATTGTCACGTTGTAATTCTTTGTAGTCACCTTGTAAGGCTTGTACTTTTGTTACGATATCTTTAGGATTTGCTTTTAACAATGCTGCTGCATCATTTAAAAGAGCTTCTTCTTCTTTGACTACTTCATAAGCCACTTTACCTGTAACAGCTTCAATACGACGAGTACCCGCACCAATTCCACCTTCTGAAACAATTTTAAAGAAACCAATTTCAGAAGAACGTTTTACATGGATACCACCGCATAGCTCGATGGAATAGTCTCCGATTGAAACGACACGTACAACATCGCCATATTTTTCGCCGAATAAAGCCATTGCACCCATTGCTTTCGCTTTATCGATGGCCATTTCTTCAATAACGACCTCTATATCATCCCACACTTTTTCATTTACAATACGTTCAATTTGCTGTAATTCCTCTTTAGTCACTTGACCAAAGTGAGAGAAGTCAAAGCGTAAACGATCAGGGCCTACATATGATCCAGCTTGGTTGACATGATCACCTAATACATCTTTTAACGCACGTTGCATAATATGTGTAGCTGTATGGTTTTTAATAATTAAATTGCGATCATCACGATTAACAATTGCTTGGACAGCATCTTCCACATGCATTTCACCTGATTCAACAACTACTGTATGGAGTGGCTGACCATTTGGTGCCTTTTGAACATCCTTTACTACAGCGGTGAAGCTATCATTAGAAATGATACCGCTATCGGCAATTTGACCACCCATTTCAGCATAGAATGGTGTTTGAGCTAAAATAACTAAAGCTTCTTGGCCTTCAGATGCTACTTTTTCTACTTGACCATTCACAATCATTGCAGCAATTTCAGTTTTAGCTACTAATGTGTCAAAGCCAACAAATTCGCTGGCAACCGTTAAGTTTGCTAATACTTCATTTTGTACTTGCATAGAGTCAACATCTTGACGAGCCGCACGCGCACGTTCACGTTGTTCCTCCATCGCCGTTTCGAAGCCTTCATGATCGACTTTCATTCCTACTTCTTCTGCATATTCTTCCGTTAACTCGATTGGGAAACCGTAAGTATCATATAAACGGAAAGCATCTGCTCCTGGGATAAAATCATGACCAGCCGCTTTTTGTGATTCTGCTACTTCATTAAAAATTGCAAGACCACCATCTAATGTTTCATGGAAACGAATTTCTTCATTCTTAATAACACGTTGAATAAATTCACTTTTTTCCGTTACCTCTGGATAGAAGCCTTCCATGATTTTGCCCACTGTTGGGACCAATTCAAACATAAATGGTTTCTCAATACCAATTTGTTTTGCATAGCGTACAGCACGACGTAGTAAGCGGCGTAATACATAGCCACGGCCTTCGTTTGAAGGAAGGGCACCGTCACCAATAGCAAACGCTACCGTACGAATGTGGTCTGCAATAACTTTAAATGGCGTATTTATATCTTCTTCAGAGCCAAAGATTTCATTTAAATCTACTTCACTTGGGCGTTTGTATTTACGGTTGGCAAATTCCTCAATTTTTTCAATGATAGGCATGAATAAATCCGTATCGAAATTCGTTGGTACATTTTGAACCACGGAGACAATACGTTCTAGTCCCATACCAGTATCAATATTTTGCTTTGGCAGTGGTGTATACGTACCATCAGGATTATGGTTGAATTGAGAGAACACTAGGTTCCAAATTTCTAGATAACGTTCATTTTCCCCGCCTGGATACATTTCTGGATCATTTTCGTCTGAGCCATATTCTACGCCGCGGTCATAGAAAATCTCTGAGTTTGGACCAGATGGACCTTCACCAATATCCCAAAAGTTCCCCTCTAAACGAATTAAACGTTCTTCAGGAATACCAATTTCTTGATGCCAAACATCATATGCTTCCTGATCTTCAGGATGGATAGTGATAGATAGTAATTCAGGATTAAAGCCCATCCACTTTTTATCCGTTAAAAATTCCCAAGCATAATGAATAGCTTCTTTTTTGAAGTAATCCCCAATAGAAAAGTTTCCTAGCATTTCAAAGAAAGTATGATGACGCGCCGTTTTACCTACATTTTCAATATCGTTAGTACGAATTGATTTTTGTGCATTTGTAATTCGAGGGTTGTCAGGAATAACACGACCGTCAAAATACGGTTTAAGTGTAGCAACACCTGAGTTAATCCAAAGTAGGGATGGATCATTGATTGGCACTAGAGGCGCAGACGGTTCATGGTGATGCCCCTTTTCTTTAAAAAATTCCAAATACATTTGACGAATATCTACTGCTTTCATTGGATAAATTCCTCCTAGTTTATATTGTAAAATCACGATATGAATCAGACCTTGACGCCCTATCTATTCCCTGCAAACAAATATTGGTACCAACCACTATAATTGGAATTATTTTACTAAACGAAAATAAAAAAGCCCTCATCCCCAAAAAGGGACGAGGACTTATCATCTGTCTCGCGGTACCACCCTAGTTGTAAGTAAACATTCTTACTTACCTCTTTAGCACTTGTAACGTCAGTGAACGGCAGGGATTAACTGCACTCCGGAGTAGCTTTCGGTATTTGCACTGTGAGGATTTTTTCAGCCAAGAAATCCCTTTCTTCTACACGTGCAATTACGTACTTTTTCCATCGTCGTGTTTACTTTTTCTAACGAAATTATAAGAAAAATCTATTCACCTGTCAATTGGCACTACTACTACAAATCATACTAAGCAATCATTCTTCTGAAGTATGCCCACATTCCCCATGTAAATAACACTAAAAAGGCACTCAGCGCAATCGTAGTAATAGGTGAATCTTGATAAGGTAATGGTACATTCATGCCAAAGAAGCTAGTAATAACAGTTAAAGGCAACATAATTGTAGAAATAACGGTTAATAAGTTCAGCTTTTCAATAGACTTGCCACTAATAATCGAGTAATACGTATCTAATGTGCTGTTGACTAAGTCTCGATACGTTTCAGTGGAGTCGACAATCCGCTCAAGATGATCATTTAAATCCTTATAGAAAGGGATATTTTCCTCTTGTATATCAAATTTCCATTGGCCATTAATTGTAGAAAAAATTCTTCGTTGTGGCATGATAGCCTGACGAATTAAAATAATTGTTCGTTTTAAAGAAAGGAATTCTTCTGTTACAACTTTCGGTTGATAATCATAAACTTCTTCTTCTAGCTCATCAATCCGTGCTCGAATTCGCTCTAATACAGGGAAATACTCGTCTGTAATTCCATCAATAATCGTATGCAATAAAAAATCAGTGCCTTTTTCCAAGTATTTCGCACTATTTAAACAAACTTGTTCTATATGCCCAAGCCATTGTAATTTTTGTTTATGGACCGTAACAATATAATTGGGTCCCATAAAAATATTTAACTCGACCGTTGTAATTTCATTGTTACTTTTTTCATTGTAGATAGGTGCATGGAAAACGAAAAATTTATAATCCCCATAACTATCCATTTTCGGGCGTGAGCCTTCATGTAAGCAATCTTCCACTGCTAGTGGATGAAAGCCAAATACATCTGCTATATTATTTAATTCATTATGACTATACGCATATAAATCCACCCATAATAAATCCTCGCTATGAATGGGAAGTCGTAAATCATTCATATTGAAATCGTGTTGAACTGTTTTGCTATTGTGATTGAAATAGTGAATTTTAATCATGATACTTCACCTCGTGTTTTATTATAAAAAGTAACAAAAGGTCATTGTTTAAACCCTTCTGTCGGTGCTGGCGATAAGAAACGACGGCTGTCTCCATAAATGCTGACTATCTACCTCAAGCTTACTCGGTTCAGGACTACTATCCATTTCTCATCACCTTCCTTTCATAACAAAAACACGCCTTCTACGAATGAAGGCGTGTTGAATACACATATCAAAAAATAGCAAAAAAACTTTGCATATTTGTTACCTTCAAACGTTGAGTTTTAGCACTATGCGGCATAGGAAATTATCCAGCTACGTTAAAAAACACCTTATTTCGATGATTTCTGTTGACCCATTGGCGTCTCTCGACATTTTTGGGTAGTAGCGTATCTCCACATAGGAGCCTCACCTAACGAAGGGAGTCTTATTTTTTTATTCCTGTACATAATAACGGATAGTTTCACAACTGTCAAACTTTTAATCAATCATTATTCAAAAAGTCTTCTACTCTTTGTACTAAATGATCGCGCTTATACGATTGATAGAGTAGGCTTGACAGACGAACAGGATCGCCAAAGAAAAATCGTTCATACAGCGTTTGCCTTGTGCCAAAATTACTCATCGTTAAATCCCAAGCTAAACGGAATTTTTTAACTCGTTCCTCCCCTTTGTCTTGAAATGATTGCAGATAATGATCAAGATCCCCATCATCCGTTGCAAAAGCTTTTGCACTCGGTATGGACATTAATCCACTTGCTCCAAGTAGCTGGATGATATCTGTAAAGGTAGGATATACTTTCGGGAAAATATGAATAGCGACCTGTAATGTCGATAGGTCTGGTCTTATAAAGCCAAAGGAATCCCTTTGTGCCTCAATTTCTGATTTTAATTGCAGTGCTTTCATCGTTTCTAATGCTACGATGACATCTACCACTTTTTGATGGACATGCTGGTAATCCCCGATATTTATGGTATCCACAATCGTTTGTACAACCCCTAGGATGAATTCGGTCTTAGCAATTTGACGTGATAGCACATGATGCAATGTATACGCTTGGAAGCCACTAACATTCATAAATTGATTGGCTACTTCAACATTTTCATAATAAAATACACGCTCCCATGGAACAACTACATCATCAAAAACAACAATCGCATCCATTTCTTCAAAGCGTGCACTTAAAGGATGATCAAACCTAGAATCTCCTCCGACAAAAGATTGCCGACATAAAAACTTTAAGCCCTTTGTGTTACTCGGTATAGAAAAGCCAAAACCTTTTCCTTCATCATAGCCATTTGTTGATAGAACAAGAAGTTCATCCGTTATTCCTCCCTGTGTGGCTAGTAATCTAGCTCCTTTAATGACTAAGCCCTCGCCCGTTTTTGCAACAATTTTAGCAGCTATCGTTACTTCTTCATCCTCATAGTAATAACGCTTGCGGTTTACTTGCGGCTCTATAAAGGTATGTGTCATGGAAATATCATTCTCACGGGCATATTCATAAAACTTCAGCAAATGGTCTGGAAAACAATTTGGCTTATCTTTCAAAAAGTTCGATGCTGATGCCAAAGCCATCAATGTCGTATTCATGTAGTCAGGACTTCTTCCCATCAAACCGTTTGTTTGTAAAGCCCATTCTCTTGCGGCCAAACGTCTTTTTACTAGATCCTCGGGACTCATGACTTGAAGGAAAGACATGCCGACTCTCTCTTTGCTAGTTGGCGATTCATAAGTCATTTTTTCAAGATATGCTTCTTGATGTTGTAGATCAAAAAGCTTTGCCTGACTTTGCATGATTCCCTTAAATGCAGGATGTTCTGACACCTTGCCCGTCACAACTTCCCCATCAATTGAAATATACGTATTTAAAGCATCGATACGTTCCATATACTGCTGTCCTGTCATTATTGGCATGTTGTCACTCCTAAACATTTCCTATGTTTTTGTACTTATGTAGTATATGAAATGTCCAAATATTAGGTGACGATACAGCGTATTAGAAAACCCGATTAGGAAGAATCTAATCGGGTACAATCGTTACTTTTCCAAAAAATCATAGGGGGAGACATCATCCATACCAATCATTGGATGAATATAAGGAGCTGTTTCTACTGTTAATTTAGGGTCCTCGATAGCCGCTTCTTGCACAACCTCTTGTTTTACTGGAACTGCCTCGACTTCAACAATGACTTCGTCGACATCCATTGGATTTAATCGAGCGCGCAACGAAGTAAAACGCTGTAAATCGTCTGTACGCTGCAAACCATCTGCCAGGACATCGGGTTCCCCACATAAAATCAAAAAGTTTTTCGCTCTTGTAATACCTGTGTACAAAAGATTACGCCGCAGCATTTTAGAATACCCTTTGACAACAGGCATAATGACGGTTTGAAACTCTGAACCTTGAGATTTATGAATGGAGCAACAATAAGCTAGTGTCAATTGATTGAGGTCACTTCGTTGATAGGTCACTTCAATGCCATCAAAGGAGACAATCAGTAAATCTTGTTTTTCTACTGTCTCTTTTGCCTTAATAATACTAATGACTTCTCCCATATCACCATTAAAAACATTACTTTCAGGCTGATTGACGAGCTGCAGAACTTTATCCTTTATTCGATATGTTACGTCCCCAAAGACAAGTTCCTTTCTTGTCCCTGTATCATTAGGATTAATAAGCTCTTGAATCATTTTATTTAAATTATCAATGCCAGCAGGACCTTTATACATCGGAGCTAATACTTGTATATTACGAATTTCTTGCCCCTTAGCAACAGCACTTTTTACTACCTGTGTCACAACATTTCCTACCTGATCGACGGATGATTTAATAAACGAGCGATCAGTAGTTTTCGATGTTAAATCTTTCGGAATGGTTCCTTTTTTGATTTGATGGGCTAGTTCAATAATTGTAGAGCCCTCTGCTTGTCGGTAAACATCTGTCAATTCCACCGTTGGAAGCTGCTTGGATGCTAATAAATCCTTCAACACCTGTCCTGGTCCTACAGGCGGTAATTGGTCCTGGTCCCCTACAAAGACAACCTGTACATCCTCATGTAAAGCTTTTAATAATTGATGAGCAAGCCACGTATCCACCATTGACATTTCATCTACAATAATAAGCTTACCTGTGACCTCTCGTTCAGTCTCTTCTTCTTTTTCTTGACCAGTAAAGCCGAGTAAACGATGAATAGTCATAGCTGGTAGTTCAGTCGATTCAGCTAAGCGCTTCGCAGCTCGCCCAGTGGGTGCACAAAGGATAATAGGAAAAGGCTCCTCTTTTTGAGCATATTCTTTTGGATTTAATGATAAGCCATGAAGCTTCGCATAAACTTCAACAACCCCACGTACAACAGTCGTTTTACCCGTACCAGGTCCACCTGTTAAAATCATTACGGCTGAATTTAAAGCCTGTTCAATGGCATTTGCTTGTGTTTCAGCATAAGTCACATGGAGTAGTTCCTCAGTTTCACCAATCGCTTTACGAATCTCATCTTTGCTAAAATGCTCAGCCTTGCTATTTCGTTCAACAAGCGTCAATATTTTAGAAGCAATTCCCACCTCAGAAAAATAAAGAGAGGGTAAATATAATCTTGTTTCTTCCCCACAAATTTTGCCTTCTTCTCGTAGCTCGATACATGCTTTTGAGATGTCTTCAAACGGAATTTCCTGACGTTGGCTTTGTTCAAGCATTTCCTTTACAAGTGGTAGAACATGCTCCGCATCTAGATAAACATGCCCGTCAGATAGTGCAGCCGTATTTAAAACATGGAAAATCGCTGCTTTGACACGGTCAGGATGTTTTCCGGTAATGCCTAATTTGGCACCAAGCTCATCTGCTCGAAAGAACCCTACCCCTTCCACATCTTCTATTAAGCGATATGGGTTTTCAGTTAGTAATTCAATGGCTTCAGTTCGATAGGTTTGATATATTTTCATTCCAAGCTGTGGACCAAAGCCCCATTCATTTAGCTGGATCATTACCCGTTCTAAACCAAGATTTTGCTCAATCGTGCGATGGATCACTTCTTTTTTTTCAGATGATAAACGTGGAACAGCATCCAGTGCACTCGGATCTTCTAAAATAAGACGTAATGCATTAGCACCTAGTTTTTCAACAATGGTTTCAGCCGTTTTTTTCCCGATTCCTACAAATAAGTCACTAGATAAATAATGAATAATTCCTTGTTCAGTAGCGGGTACCTCTTTTGTAAATGTCTCGATTTGGAATTGTGCACCATATTTAGGATGCTGTTTCAATATACCTGTAAAGCGGTATTGCTCATCCATTTGTAACGGTGGAAAATAGCCAACAACAATAATTTCTTTATCTTCATACTGTAAGTTTGTCTCTTGAATTTTCACTCGTATAATGGAATACATATTTTGTGTGTTATGAAAAATAGAGACAATCGGACGTCCGAGAATAAAAAATTTATTGAGTTCAAATAAATCGAGATGATCTGTCATATTCGGTCCGCCCTTTCTAATTGTTTTCAATCTTTTTATTTTACCATAGACCTTTCGAAATATCGTTGATAAAAATATTTCCCCTTTATTATTTTTACATTATTTCGACAAATGACAATTCTCAGCTTTTATCCATATTTCCATGCTATGATAAATAGAATGAGTGGCACGGAAGGATCGTGAAGTAATTGGAATTTAGACCTTGCATCGATTTACATGAAGGCAAAGTAAAACAAATTGTCGGGAGTACTTTAGGTACTACCAATCAAACAGTCGTTGAGAATTTTATTTCTAGTTATGATTCTAGCTACTATGCACAAATGTTTGCACAGGATCACTTAACAGGTGGACACGTCATCATGCTTGGTCAGGGAAATGAAGATGCTGCTCTAGCTGCTTTAGCTACATTTCCACAAGGCTTACAAGTCGGTGGTGGCATTACCGCTGCAAATGCCCAAAAATATATTGATGCTGGTGCCTCACATGTGATTGTCACTTCCTATATCTTTCATGATGGCAAGCTAGATTTAGAACGTTTACAACATTTAAACAAATTGATTGGTAAAGAACATCTTGTCATTGATCTCAGCTGCAAAATGCGAGACGGTAAGTGGTTTGTGATGACGGATAAATGGACAAAATTTAGTCACTTCGAAGTTAATGCGGCCTCTATTCAAGATATTGAGAATTATTGTGATGAACTGTTAATTCACGCAGTCGATGTGGAAGGAAAAAAAGGTGGGATGCAGGAAAGCTTGGTACGAGATCTTGCAGCCTGGACCTCCATCCCAACCACCTATGCAGGAGGCATTCGTTCAATAGAAGACTTAGAAAAGTTTAACCAAATAGCCAATGGAAAGCTTCATATCACAATCGGGAGTGCTCTCTCTATTTTTGGAGGAGAGCTACCCTATACAGATGTCGTGAAATATTGTAAAAAAGGCGGGATTATGTGAACCTCATTTATAAAGATTATGTTTTTCCATTTCAAGAAACAAATTTGGAACGTATCATTGATGGCAAGTATTTCAAAGTAAATAAAAAAGATCATTCGCTTGCCATTCATGTTCAACTTGATAATGAACAAATGCTACTAGAGTTTTCTAAATCGTTAAAGGCAACTTGTGGTTTCCTCCGCGATCAAGAAACAGAGCCCTATATAGGAACCTCTATTGACTTACAAATATTTGTGGATGAGTTTAATAAACGGTATAACTTAAATGCTGAAATTATTAGTTAACACAAAGGGGTAGTTTTCTCCCCTTTGTTTGCAACAATACTCCCCCTCCTTCACCTTTTACAATCCATTTTAGCCTTTTTGAAACCTTTTACCTCTTATGTGAGTTATATATGATGTAGAAGGGTTTTATCCTTATGAAAAACTATCCTAACATTTAAACCTTGCCAATCTTTGGCTGCTATTTTATTGAGATGAAGGACTATTCTACATAGAATGAGAAGTGGAACATCATTAAGTGTCCACAGACATAAGGGAAAGGATTTTTTTAATATGAAAACCGAACTCGAAGTAAACTCTTTAAAATCATTTCAAACGGAGTTAACACGCTTCTTTTTAGCTTATAAATTTGCTTTACAGGAAGTGGAAACGAAAATTAATATTTTGCAAGAGGAATTTAAGCTTATTCATGAATATAATCCCATTGAGCATATTTCAACACGCGTAAAGTCACCGAAAAGCATTTTAACAAAGATGTTAAAAAAGGAACTTTCTCCAACGATGGAGGACGTACGCGAAAACATTCGTGACATTGCAGGTGCTCGCATTACTTGTTCATTTGTCGAGGATATTTATAAAGTTAGTGCCATGTTGCAGGCACAGCATGACATTGAGGTTGTAGAGGTGAAGGACTATATTGCTAGTCCTAAAGAAAATGGCTATCAAAGCTTACACCTTATTATAAAAATCCCTATTTTCATGTCAGATCATATGGAGAAGGTCTATACAGAGATTCAAATCAGGACCATTGCGATGGACTTTTGGGCCAGCCTGGAACATAAAATTTATTATAAATATAATAAAGAAGTGCCAGAACATATTCGTGTTGAATTAAAAGAAGCGGCACTACAAGCTGCTGAGTTAGATCGAAAAATGGAGCGACTCAATAAAGAGATTAATATATTAAAGGAAAATGAGGCCGAGCCCACTTTATTAGATAGTACACCTATATCACAGCTAGCTAAATATTTTGCACAACTTCCAAACCTGAATCATCATGATTAAATCCTCTTGAACAAAAAATCCACCTTGCTCCAGCAAAAATATCGGCCTGGAAGCAAAGTGGATTTTCATTCATATTTAAGCCTTGTCTTTGGATTTCGTCACAATAAAGAAAGATAAAATAAGGGCACAAATGGCAAATACTAAAGTTGTTATATATACATAGCTTACACCATTCGCAATGGTTCCCTTCAAAAAGCTTATTTCTTCTAGACTAAAGCCGCCTTTTGCAAATTCACCATTAAGCTGAATTTCACCTTTACCTAATGAAGCCATTTTCTCACTCGTGGCAAGGTTAAAAACCATACCAAATAGCGCTGCACCTACCGCTTGACTAAATGTATTGGTAAAGGAATTGAGGCCAATTGAAATACCCAGTTGCTTTGGATTAGCCACCTTTTGAATGGAAATCATCAACATTGGCATAATAAAGCCCATACCAAGCCCGATTAATGAAGAGCCAAGATACACGCTTAAATCACTAGAGCCTGAGGATAGTCTAGCCAGCATAATCGTTCCCGTAACTAATAAAATCGTCCCCATTTGGATAATTCGTTTATTCGATAAACGACCGATTAAATAGCCTGCTGCAATGGAATTCATCGTCCAGAAAATAGACATGGGTGTTAGAAGTAGGCCAGCTTGCGTGGCATTTTTTCCAAGAACACTTTGCGCATATATCGGAATATAGACCGTCACACCAATGACAATTGACATCGTACTTAATGTGAGTGAATTAATCACCATGAGACGACCATTTTTAAATAATGTTAATGGAATAATCGGCTCTTCTGCACGGAGCTCCACCCATATAAAAACGCCTAAAAATACAGCTGCAACGACATACATCATGAGCGATTGACTCGATAACCATGCTTGTGTCTTACTGTTTTCAATAATGACATATAAGAGCGAAACCATTCCGACCGTAAATAGGCCAGCACCTAAATAATCAATTTTCCTCTTCACTGCCTCAAGCTGTTCTTTATAATGTTTAACAATAAGATAGATAGAAGCTAAACCAAATGGTACATTAATGAAAAAGATAAAGTGCCATGATACTTGGTCAACAATAAAACCTCCAAAAAGTGGACCAACTACGCCTGATACGCCCCATACCATGCTTAAATAGCTTTGTCCTTTAGCACGTGCTTTTTCAGTCGTAAATAGTTCACCAACCATCGTTAATGTAATTGGTAAAATCGAGCCTGCACCTATCCCTTGAATCGCACGAAAGACAATTAATTGTTCCATAGACTGTGCTAACCCACATAACATGGAACCTAATAAGAAAATAATAATACCCGTAATAATCATCCGTTTACGCCCAAATAAATCGGCTAGCTTACCAAAAATAATCGCAGCGATAGCAGAGGCTAATAAATAAGCAGAATAAATCCAGCTTATTAAGTCTACGCCTAATAAATCTGCCGTTATACTTGGAATAGCTGTACTAACAATCGTTCCTTCAATTGCCGCAAGCGCTGTTACAAGTAATAGTGCCATAAATACTTTATTCATCGTGTCACCTATTCCTTTCCTGCATGACATACACTAACAAATTTAACCTAAAAATAAAAGAGGATAGGATAATTTTTATACAAAATATCAAATGACCATAATAATTCAATCCACAATCCATCGACATCCTACTATAGAACTGCATAAAAAAGCAGCAAGTTCAGCCAATCACACTTGCTGCTTTTATCTATTAGTTAAATCGCTGAGCAATCATATCATAAATATAACGAGCTTGATCGTATTCTGGCTGTAAGGTAAAGGCCTGTTTTAAATGATACATCGCATCCTCTGTTTGCTCTGTAGACACTGCATACAGTACACCTAAATTATAGTGGGCATCTGCATTGTTCCAGTCCTGTTCAATTAAAAGATCCAGCTCCTTCTTCCCTTGCTCAAACATCTCTAATGCACATAGCACAATTGCATAGGCTAATCGAATCTGTGCATCTTCCGGAGCAATTTCCACGGCTCTTTGTAAATAAGGCAATGCTAATTTTGGATTCTCCATACGCTCAAAGCATTTCCCCATCATATAGTACACATCTGCGCCTTCGATATGATGCTTAAGTGCTTGTTCATAAAGCTTTACAGCCTCAGCATAGCGTTCCCCATTGTAATAAAGGTTTGCTAAGCCATAATAAGCTGTAGCTGCTGTCTCATCCACTGTAATTGCCTTTTGAAAAAAACGCTCTGCACGTTCTGTATCCTCTAAGACTGCTAATAAATTGCCGAAGTTTACATAACCAATAGCATTTTCTGGCTCAGCTTCTATCGCCTTTGTAAATAGTTGTGCAGCCTCTTCATAACGCTTATCTTGAAATGCTTGAATGCCCTGTTCATTATAATTCATTATTTCTTCACCTCTATGTAGCGAAAGACTGCTTCCATGAAGCCATATGGCAATAAAAGCAGTCTTAGCGCAAGTTATCCAACATATGTTAGTTTTTCATTACTTTTAAAAACTTCATCAATCGTTCCGCCACCAATACATTCTTCTCCATCATAGAGAACAACTGCTTGTCCTGGAGTGATAGCACGGACAGGCTCTGCAAATGTAATATGAGTACGACCATCTGCTAATATTTCAACTTCTACTGGTGTATCCGTTTGACGATAACGGAATTTCGCCGTACAAGAAAATTTCCCAGGCAATTTTTTTGTCGAAGTATAGTTCATTTTTACCGCAGATAATGAAGTAGAATATAAATGCTCATTGTCAAAACCTTGTCCAACAAGTAGAACATTACGCTCTAAGTCTTTCCCTAATACAAACCACGGCTCACCATCTCCACCAATACCAAGACCATGTCTTTGCCCAAGAGTATAATACATTAAACCATCATGTTTTCCCATGACAATGCCATCCATTGTTTCCATATTGCCAGGTTGAGCTGGTAAAAATTGACTTAAAAATTCTTTAAAATTACGTTCCCCAATGAAACAAATCCCTGTAGAATCTTTTTTCTTCGCTGTTGCCAATCCTGCTTCTTCAGCAATTTTACGCACTTCTTTTTTCTCAATATCGCCAATTGGGAACATAACATGTGCCAATTGCTCCTGTGATAGTTGATTTAAAAAGTATGTTTGGTCTTTGTTATTATCCACACCGCGTAACATTTGCACTTCTCCATCACCGCTACGATCGATACGTGCATAATGACCTGTTGCTAAATAATCAGCGCCAAGGCTCATCGCATGCTCTAAAAACGCTTTAAATTTAATCTCTTTGTTGCACATTACATCAGGATTTGGTGTACGTCCTGCTTTATATTCTTCTAAAAAGTATGTGAAAACTTTATCCCAGTATTGTTTCTCAAAATTTACAGCATAATAGGGGATGCCGATTTGATTACATACTTTTATGACATCATCATAATCTTCTGTTGCTGTACAAACACCATTTTCGTCAGTATCATCCCAGTTTTTCATAAAGATCCCGATTACTTCATACCCTTGTTGTTTTAACAAATATGCAGCCACCGACGAATCTACCCCACCAGACATGCCGACAACAACGCGAATTTGAGAGGGGTCACGTGTTTCTTTCATTGTGGTCACCTTTTCTTTTATCTATTTACAGTTAATGCTTCATAAATTGTAGAAACCTAACATGTTCTTCACAAATTATCTTTTAGCTAGTTTTTTCACTATTTGTGCTGTTTTTTCAGCTGCGTCACGAATATCTTTTTCCGTTAAATCCTGACCAAAGCTAAATCGGATCGAGTTTCGTAATTCCTCTGTACCTTGCCCAAACATCGCTACTAACACATGCGATGGATCAATCGACCCAGCGGTACATGCAGAACCACTAGATACACAGATTCCTGCCATATCAAGATTCACTAAAAATGATTCTACTTCCATGCCCTCAAAGCTAATATTTAAAACATGTGGCAATGACTGCTCTTCATCACCATTAACATGGAACGCTAATTTTTCCTGTGAAAATACATCCAGCATAATTTGCTTAAAGTGATTGTATAGTGAACGCTTTTCTTCACGCAACTTATTTGCAACTTGCACAGCCGTCGCAAAGCCAATAATTGCTGGTATATTTTCAGTTCCTGCACGACGTTTTTTTTCTTGTGCACCGCCTAATGCATAAGTAGCTAAAGGTGTTCCAGCCTTTTGGAAAAGGAACCCAATTCCTTTAGGCCCATTAATTTTATGAGCGGACACACTCAATAAATCTACTTTTAATTGAGCCACATCAATTTGTTCTAAACCATATGCTTGAACGGCATCTGTATGGAAGGTAGCTTGATGTCCTTGTAATAGCTCACCAATTTCTGCAATAGGCTGAATAGTACCCACTTCATTATTCCCATACATAATTGTCACTAAAATCGTATCATCACGAAGTGCTTTTTGGACATCCTCTACAGCTACACGCCCCGCCTTATCCACGGGTAAATAAGTCACATCAAAGCCATCTCGTTCAAGTTTCTCACATGTATGTAACACCGCATGATGCTCTACTTGTGTTGTAATAATGTGCTTTCCCTCTTTAGCTCGTGCATAGACAGTCCCCAGAATGGCCGTATTATCAGCTTCAGTACCCCCACTTGTAAAGATTATTTCTCCCGCATGAGCACCAATAGACTTGGCTAAAATTTCACGAGCATCATCAAGATATTTGCGCGCCTCTCGACCTGCCCCATGGATACTGGATGCATTGCCAAATACGTGTTGCATAGCAGACGTCATCGCTTCTATAACTTGGCCATTCATCGGTGATGTGGCAGCATGATCGAGATAGATATATGAATTCATGTTGAAAACTCCTTTTTAATAAAAAACGCTGGAACCCACATTATTTATCATAATTTTATGAAAAACATTCCGCATGAAATTCAATACAAACAGCTAAGTATTTTGATTTCACCGTTTATTTTTCAACTCAACTATGATACGTATGGGGAGCAGCGCTTTAGCTTAAACATTTTAAATATAGAACATATAGCCTTCTGCTACATTTTCTTCTGTGTATTGTGCTAAATCTTCAATTGTTGTTGTATCTAACACATTTTTTACTGCGTCACGAATGCGCAACCATAACTCGCGTTGTGGTGCTTCCTCGTTTTCAATACCCTCTACTGGTTGAATTGGCCCTTCTAGTACACTAATAACATGGGCTGCAGAAATTTCGCTCGGTGGGTTTGCTAGCATATAACCACCATAAGCGCCACGTACACTTTTTACTAAGCCTGAATTACGAAGTGGTGACACTAATTGCTCTAAATACGCCTCTGAAAGCTCCTTTTCAGCAGCAATTTTACGTAAAGGAATAGGACCCTCTCCGTAATGCTTTGCTAATTCAATCATAATCGTAAGCCCGTAACGGCCCTTTGTTGAAATTTTCATTTTATCACCCTCAATTAGTCTAGTCAAAATTACTACCAACAGTATATCATAATCTCCTCTTGATGAACTCGGAAATACACCTAGAAGGATATGATATACTAAATACTGCGATTCAACATTGTTCAACGATTCACTAGTAGCGCTGAATTTTAGTGCAAAAAAATGGATAAATAAAAAATGACAACGACTGAAAGGGGGATTTATTTTGCACAATGAACCACTTGCTTTTCGAATGCGTCCTTTAACACTTGATGAGATTGTAGGTCATCAAGATTTTATTGGTCCAAACACTGCTCTATATAAAATGATTCAAAATGAACATGTCCCTTCCATGTTGCTCTATGGAGAACCCGGCATCGGCAAAACCTCTATTGCAAATGCAATTGCAGGAAGCTCGCAGCTCCCTTTCTTTGCACTCAACGCGACACGAGCTGGCAAAAAAGATGTAGAAGATATTGTCCAAGAAGCTAGAATCTCGGGAAAAGTTCTACTTTTTTTAGATGAAATTCATCGCTTCAATAAATTACAGCAAGACACTTTGCTACCACATGTGGAAAATGGCTCGATTGTCTTAATCGGTGCAACAACGGAAAATCCTTACCACGATGTCAATCCAGCGATTCGATCTCGCTGTGGTGAGATTTATCAACTTAAACGATTAACGAAGGAAAATCTAATGGAGCTTGTAGAAAAAGCACTTGCAGATGAAAAACGAGGTTTAGGTAAATATCATTTTGTCTTAACACCTTCACAAATTGAGCATATTGCAGAGGCAGCTAATGGAGATGCACGAAAGGCATTAACGTTACTTGAATCCATTTACTACGCAAGTGATGAAGTAGAGGGACAAACGATTGCAGCCGACCATATTATTGATCACTTAATTAGTCGAATTGGTGTTTATGGTGATAAAAAGGGCTCACATTTTTATAATTTACTTTCTGCCTTGCAGAAGTCTGTCCGTGGCAGTGATACGAATGCCGCACTATATTATTTAGCACATTTATTAGAAACTGGTGATTTAGTGGCTGTCAGCAGACGTTTACTTGTCATGGCTTATGAAGATATTGGCCTTGCCAACCCTGAGGTGGGTCCGCATATGCTGGCCGCGATACAGGCAGCAGAACGTCTTGGATTACCAGAGGCACGCATCCCACTTGCAAGTGCAGTTATTGAAATGTGTTTAGCATCAAAATCTAATTCAGCTATCCTGGCAATCGATGACGCGATAAAGGCGATTCATGATGGTAAAACGGGTGATATACCTCATCATTTGCGTGATGCTCACTACGCTGGGGCAACAGATTTAGGTCATGTTGGATATCAATATCCTCATAACACACCCATCGGAACATTCGGCGGCTGGGTAGATCAGCAATACTTACCTGATGAACTGGTAGGAACCGAGTTTTATAAACCTGTTATTGCTGGTGAGGAAAAACGTATGGCTAGTATCTATGAAAAACTTAAATCTTTTCATCAAAATATAAAGTAGCTTTCCTAGAGCAAAGTCATTACTTCTACCATTAGAAGAGACTTTGCTTTTTTTAGCGATACCATAAAAAAAGAACCCACGAAACTTTAATGGGCAAATACATCCACTTTCCAACACATACCACGGTTGAAAAACTAGAAATAATTACAAAAGTTCACGCAGATTCCTATTATATAGTCTATTTTCAGACAATAGAGTGTCTTCCACTGTCTAGATATTCAATTCATGATCAACAAATAATTTAAACTGTTGAAGACATTGCTTCACATCACCATTTTGTACAAGTACTTCATTGCGCAACGTAGTCACTTTTTCTTTATCCTCTACGACTTCAGCCATGAGGGCAAAAATATCTGTTAATAATTGCTCATTTTCCTCTTGATCGATACTAGGTAAAGAAGTAGCAGCAATATGTAATAACTTCTCGATTTTGTCTGGCGTCTTTTGTAAAGCATTAGATGAATAGAACGTTGAAGCCGCTAAAAAATAACATAACTTGGCACTACAGTCGATAAACAAATGCCAATACGTATTTGCACTAGGAATCTCCCCTGCCCGATGATCGATATATTCCTTATAAAAAGTTGTCACTTGTATATATAAAGGATTTAATTCTCGCATCGCTTTCGGATAATTATCAGATGTGTCTAAGTAATCAAATACAATGGCATTCATTTTCTCTTGAAGCTTGACAATATCTAAATGATCTCGAATAATTTGAATTTCCATTTTCCCACTCTCCCATTTGTCATTTGTTGATTCCGCATTTTATGGCTATTTTTGATTAGCTCAAAGCATCCCAAACAAACTGATCGATTATCTATTGGAATTATTCAAATTATAGCAATAAACCAATTAGAGTAGTGGAGACATGAAAAAAATAAGACAATTTCGTGAATTAATAGCATTTTATGCACATAAGAAGAACTATTTTGGTAAAATTATACCCTTTGTACATACTCGTCAAATAACGCTTGTTCCATAGTTCGATCAACAATTTCCACAATACTTCCCTGGACATATTTTTTAATACGTTTATTAGGGATATAAAAATAAGCATTGTTTTTTATTAACCATTCACTTAATGTTAGGTCGCTATCAGCTTGTTGATTCGTTAATATTTTTTTATGGCGCAAAATATCGGCCATTTTATAAAAGCCATCTGACAATTCATAGGCAGATACATCAAAATTAAAAATGGGGCTTACAACCTGTCCAATATCATAAATATGTATCGTTTGCTTTTCTTCATCTATAGCTAACTCAACAGTGCTTATTTCATCGAAAAGATTTAAACCTCTATACTCCATTTGATAAATTTTATCCATCTGTATACGCCTCCTTTTTATAACGGTCTAATTGTAACATAGAAAAAGTAGCCCCCCCTAAAAACAATAAAAGGCGGCTACTTCTATGAATTTGATTCATCATGCTGTTTTGTGAAATCCTATAGACTAATAACCTTGTACGCGTGTGATTTTCACATCTTTTAAGATCGTATTAACAACCCAGCTTGCTGCAATTAAACCAGCTACTGAAGGCACAAAGGCATTGGAGGAAGGCGGCATTTTCGCTTTCCGAATTGCAGCATCCGGCTTCCCTACATGTTCAACAACATCTGGACGTACGACAATCGGACTTTCATCTGAAAATACAACTGTCACACCTTTATGAATACCTTCTTTACGTAACTTTGTACGGATAATTTTTGCTAGTGGATCTGTGTGTGTTTTAGAAATATCTGCTATTTGGAAGCGAGTAGGGTCCATCTTATTCGCTGCACCCATACTAGCAATAATAGGAATATTACGCTTTAAGCATTCTTTCATAATATGAATTTTATACATGACTGTATCACTTGCATCGATTACATAATCAATGCCTTGTGCAAAAAATTCTTCATACGTTTCTTCCGTATAAAACATATGCATATCAATGACTTCACAGTCAGGATTAATATCTGCAATGCGCTCTTTCATAATAGCTGATTTAGATTGCCCAACTGTAGATAGGTACGCCACTAATTGTCTGTTCACATTAGTAATATCTACATTATCCTTATCGACTAATATAATTCGGCCGATACCACTTCGTGCACATGCTTCAGCAGCAAATGAACCGACACCACCTACACCCAGAATAGCAACCGTTGTATTTTTTAATTTTTCGAGACCCTCTGTTCCTATAGCGAGCTCGTTACGTGAAAATTGATGTAACATCCTGACACTCTCCATCTATGAAATTTTATTAGTAAACCTAGTTAAATACTAAGATAAAATCAAAACCTATATTACATTTTATCATGTTATTCATCAAGTTAAAATTATAAAGAAAAAAATAGAGCAATTGAATCGATTCAATTGCTCTATGCTTCATTATACATAATTTTTTTGAAAGGTCTCAACAAAAGAACTACTAAACTGGACATTCATTTGTTGAAGGGCCGCAATAACAGCTCCTCCTATTGGGGGTAATGCAGGGGTCTTAAAACGGAACGGTAATGTCTCCTCCATTGCCATCGCTTGAAGCCTTGGAACAAAATAATTTTCATGCGTAAACACGCCCCCACATAGGACGACAGGCACTTCTTCTTGCCCCCACACCATTCGTAAATAACATGCTTTAATGGCCTTAAAATAGTTTTGACAGGCTTCTTCAATGATTCTCTTAGCTACTAGATCACCATCATCAGCCGCTGCAACAATATAAGCACTCAATGGCGCGATAACTGTGCGTGGATGCTCTTCTCCATAAACAGAGGCGATTAATTGTGGCACATGTTCTACAGAGAAATGTTTCAGCACAGCTTCTGTCAATATAGTACTTGGTGCTCTGCCATCATAGCTTTGTAGCACAGCCTTTAGTAGCTGGACGCCTAAATCATAGCCGCTTCCTTCATCATCAAAAAGATACCCCCAGCCACCTACTCGATGAAAATGCTGCTGCTTATCATATCCCATCGTTATAGCGCCTGTCCCCGCGATTTGCACAATTCCTGCCTTTCCAAGTGTACCCGCATAAAGAGCGATCAACGCATCATTATCGACTGTAATGGACGCGGAGCTACATACATATTGCCGCAATATAGATTCTACGATGCTCTCGGCTTGAAGCTCCTTGACACCCGCCATACCCGCAAAGCAGCTGCTAATCTCTGCCACTATTTGATGGTTTTGTTGCTGCAGGCTTTGCATGATTGAATGGATGGTTGCTTCGAAATATGGTTGATCCATAGCTGTAGGGTTACTGCGTGTCGTTTGGATTTGGGCAAAGCATTGACCTTTTTCATCACAAATAACCGCCGTCGTTTTTGTGCCACCACCATCAATGGCTAAAACATACATAACACCATATCCTTTCTCATAAAGAAAAAGAGATTGATGACTCAATCCCTTCCTCTCTTATTTTCATTTCGTAAACCCAAATGACGACCACGGTTGAATGTGTGCTAGTAAAAACTGTTCCTCTTCCACAACAGTTGCAACAACATTACTTGACCCAGCATTCGGAATTTCCTTTCGTACAATTTGTAGCTCACCTTTATAACGAACATCCAAATTATTATCGATCGTGACATCGCCCACCTTTAATGGTCGTGTATCGTGTACAGGAAAATCCCCATTTTTATATTTCACGCGAGATTGTGTACTCCGAATCACATATTCAGATACATCCCCTCGATTAAAATGTGGTTCCTTATAAAGGATTGTTTCCTCTAAAATACTGGTGTCAGCTGACTGAACAAGTTTTAATTCAAGCTTCTGGCGATTTAATTGTCCTAAAGCTTGTATTTCTTCCTCCGATGCATACATATTACCAATGATGCAATCATCGATTAACCCAGTGTGCCATAAATCTTTTGCTTGCACCGTAATAGGAAGGTGACGGTGCTCCTCCAATGTTGGTAAACCTTGTTCCGTTACTTCCCATGGCCCAAACTTACCATACTGTGAGGAAATCATCGCAGCCGTTCGTATATTGTTTGCTTTAAACTGTCGTGAGGTTTGTAAAAAATGCTGACGAGATAAGCCTGTAAATTGTCTTGGATAAAAATTATGACAGCCGATAATATTTTCTTTATTCGGACGGTAGGATAAAATGTTGTCTACATATTTCGTACCATTGCTTATATTTAATTCAATTTTTAGATTACTTTCATCAAGTGACATGAATGCTTCTTCCTGACCTGAGAAACCCATGTCTAAACGTAATGCCGCCAAATGATAATGCTCTTTCAAATACCCTATATCTCTATAGGTTAAATTTAGCTCTTGAAAAACGGCTGGCGCTATATCAGCAGAGATGTCAAACCCTAACTGCTGTGCAAATTGATTAATTTGCTGTAATTTCTGCCGTTCTTCTTCCTGCTTTAATGACATCAAACATGTAAAAATACGATCAAAACCGTTGTCATGAGCGAGCTGAACATAGCGCTTCATTTCGTCTAATGTACTATGCTGTGGATATAGCGAAATACCTAATCTCTTCACTTCAAACCCTCCGTTAGTAAACGCTTATACTTCTACCTTTTGACCTTCTGATTGGGCTACAGTTGATTCATTCTGTGCCGCTAAAGCAGCTTTTTGCTCGTTTTGCTTCGCCATGCGATTTGCCATAGACAGGAATGGCAGGTAAATGCATATAGCTACTACGATTAATACGATACTTAATACTGCTCCACGCCAAGATTGTGTTACTAAGAAACCATTAATAATCGGTGGTGTCGTCCATGGAACCGCAATTGTTGCTGCAGGCACAAAACCCCATTTTGTTGCAAAGAATGCAATCGTCACATTAACCATTGGTGTTAAAATAAATGGTACAAATAAAACTGGATTTAATACAATTGGTAAACCAAATAATAATGGCTCGTTAATATTAAATAATCCAGGTGCAGCTGATAGCTTACCTACTGTATTGTACTGTTTATTTTTTCGAGCAATAATGAAGATGGCAATAATTAAGGCAATCGTTGTACCTGAACCACCCATATTAATAAATGCATCAAAGAACGGTTTATTAATAATATAGGGTGCTACTTTGCCAGCAGAAATAGCTGCAACATTCGCATCGATTGCTTGAAGATTAATGGATTGCATAAATGGCTCGATAATATTCGCGCCATGTATACCAAATGACCATAAAAACGTAGGAATGAAAGCTAAAATAAGACCAGCTACCCATGTATTTGTTAAGCCCATAAATGGCTCTTGTATTGATGAATAAAACGATCCAATAATATCTGGTACATCAAAGCCAGCCGAAATGATCGTTCGAACTAATGCAAATAATCCAATCGTAATAATTGCAGGCAGTAAAGCAGCAAAAGATTTGGATACAGCCGATGGTACTCCCGCAGGCATTTTAATTAATAGTTTAGAGTTGCCAGATAATCGCGAGAATAGCTCTGCGGAAATCAAGGCCGTTATGAGGGCAACAAATATTCCTCCCGTACCTGTCGTTAATCCCGTTAAACCACCTTCCCCAAACGTACCAAATGTCATATAACCGGCAAGTCCGATAACCCCTCCAGATAATGCATCCTTGTTATAGCTTTTTGTCAAATGGTAGGCAACGGAAAACGCTAATAATAGTGAGATGATTCCAAATGTTGCGCCCCAGACATTGCCTCCAAACTGTGTCCATGTCTCATGTTTCCAAATGGCATCGAGTGCATTTTGATAAAATTTGATAGGCAAATTATTAATAAGTACAGCCAGTGATCCTACAATCGTCAAAGGCATGATCGTAATAAATCCATCACGAATGGCAACTAAATGACGCTGATTCCCAACCTTAGCAGCAACCGGTACAAATTTTTCTTCTAAAAAACGGAACATTAATCATACACTCCCTTTGCTTTTTATTGTGACATCAAAATTTGATGTTACTCCCCTTTGATTTGTTCATATAATTCAATCATTTCCTGTGCTAGATCACGAAATGTAATAGCGTTCATTAAATGGTCTTGCGCATGAATTAATAACATCGATACTTCGACTTTTTCTCCCCTTGCTTCCTGTGATAATAAACCTGTTTGAGAATGGTGTGCTTCGATTAATGCCTCATTCGCTAATTTAATTTTTTCCTTGGCTGCGTCTATCTGTCCCTTTTTAGCCAATTGTAGAGCTTCCATGCATTCACTTTTTGTATGTCCACTATGAACAATAAGCCCCATAATGGATTCCATTAATGCTGTTTCTTCCATCCCCCTTGAGCCTCCTTTAACCTATTAATTGTAATGCTTGCTGCAAGACTTTTTCGCCATTCATCATGCCGTAATCTGCCATATTAATAACATCGATTGGGAAATCCATGTCCTTGAATTTTGTTTCAAATGAGCCCTTTAAATAGCGTACTTGAGGACCTAATAACAGCACATCAGCTTTTTTAGACGCTAGTACTTTTTCAACCTCGCCTTCTGCAATTGCATAAATATCTGCCTCAATATTTTGCTCCTGTGCAGCTTTTTGCATCTTGGATACTAATAAACTAGTACTCATACCAGCTACACACACTAACATAATATTTTTCATTTCAAACACTCCTTTTTTCATTTTCCAACAGTGTAATCGCTTACTTAATCTGAGAATAGCACCTATTGGTATATACCACAATATATTTTTTACAGTAATTTTCTTCTTATGAAAGTGTTTACAAAATTGGGCTATTGCACTTTTATAGAAAAATAAACGATTATACTTAACTGGTATAGTCCACAAAAGAATTCAAAAAAATTTTAATTTTACTGACTATTCATTCCTTAAAAATACTCATAAAACGCTGGTTTTTCAGTAGGTAATGCCCACTGCCATTGCTGGATAATCTTCTCTTCTATAGGTTGATTGGCATACATAAGAGCATCTTTTACTGACAGATAGCCAACCATCATGGCAGAAAAAAGATTAATAGGTAATGTTAACATATGCATGTCACTGATCGAATTTGTCTCAATTATTGAGACATGGCCACTTTTATTTATTTGATAAATCTGTTCATTCCAAGGGCAATACTTATCTTCAATACGGACATACAATGTTTCAGCAATATCCTTCCATGGATATTGCTTCATAAATGCATAAGCATCTACTACTCTGACCATCACATCTTGTTTAACTTCCTTTTTAAATTGTGGCTCTTCGAAATAAAAGCCAAATGGCCTATGATTGGAAGTAACCCCTTTCATACTACTGACACTCGCTGCATGTGATGTCATGTAACGCCACATAGCTTGTTCTGCTGAATAATTTGCTACGATAAAATCTTGAATTTCAAACGTACCCTGCTGGATCGTATAACGGATGTATCCTTCTAAATGATCCTCGTTAAAATAGGCAGCAAAATGACTATCAGGGCTCCTTCTTTCAATTCTTTTCCACCATGCATCATCACGGATCATGCCACCATTTTGAGCAATAGCCATTGCCTGATGAAATTCCTTGATTTTTTCGAAAAGCTTCGAGTCTGGCCATTCAAAGCTCATCCGTTTGACGACATCTAATTGCTTCCCAAAAGAAGGGAACATCGATTGTGGTATTGTGTAATATAATTTCTCAAAGAACAACTCCCATCCGAAATGACGATAGAAGGACACAGAAAATGGTGCTAACACAGAAATGGTTTGCCCATTTTCACGCATACTTTGTAGAGCTTCTGTCATCAGTTTTTTTATTATTCCCTGCTGACGATACTCAGGATAGGTAGCGACAAACCCTATGCCCCCCATCTTGTAGCTAATACCATGCACGGTCATATTGAGTGGTAGAATTAATAGCTGCCCCACTACCTTTTTGGCATCATAAGCACCTAGTGTTGCACTATGCTCAATCCAATAGTGAAAATCCTCTCTACGTGGCCCAGTATATTTATTTGGAAAACAATAATCTCTTAATTGATGGATCTGCCCATAATCGTTTGGTGAGACGATACGAATGTCCATATAACCACCCCTTTTAGAACTGAATATTCTTATAATTAAATAGCTATGAATCTGTTAAAGGAGATTCGACTGCAGTGGCTTGTAAATCAACCACTGCTAGAATCCTTAAAGCATTTCCCCTATTTCCTTTGATACCATAATATCTGTTATTGTTTGAAATAATTTTTCAACATCTGGTCCATCCGCTGATATTTCCACTACACTTCCGGGTTTAACCCCTAATGACATAACACCCATAATAGACTTTAAATTTACGGCCTTCTCTTGAAAAGTTAAGGTAATATCACTTTCGAATGGTGTAACCGCAGTGACTAGTAAGGCAGCGGGTCTTGCATGTATTCCTTCGGGTGTAGTAATTTTATACATTTTCTTCATTCATAACGCCTCCATTTTCATGTGAAATCTATTCGATCTTGATAATTGGCAATCATTATCTCATTATGTGACCAATCGGAGTCTACATTATTGCTAACAAAAATGGGCAGCTCGTTTGAAGTCTTGGCAATTTCCTCAATAACTTCGCTGAATAAAGCATTCAATAGCAGCGAACCGATAACTGTCGATGCAGGGGCATATTGCATGTTATGAGCATGTGCATGTAGAACACCATCACCAATAGGTATATGGGTGTTAATAACGAGATCTACCACTTCTTCCAGTCGTAGTCCACAATGATGACGTGTTGCCTGCTCTCTATAATCAAGTGATTGGAGAGATAGGACAAATACGTTTGCATGTTTGGCTAATAAAGCTGCATCAATCGGTGCTGCATTTCTACCAGAAGTTGAAATCACAATGCAAATATCATTTTCATGAAAGTCAAATTTCTCTTTATGTTGATCAATAATTGCTGGGTCCTTTTCGTTAATAGAAGAGGCTATGGCTCCTGCATGTAATGCTAGAGGTTCAATAAAAATCGGACGTACAGGTACTAAACCTCCCGCACGATAAAAGGCCTCCTGTGCTAATAGCTGTGAATGACCACATCCGAATAATTGGATAATCCCACCTTTTTGAAGGCGTTGCACAATAATTTGTGCCGCTTCCTTTATACAAGCAGACTCCTGCTCCTTCACAACCTGGATCAGCTTTTCAATTTCAGAAATATATGCATCCATATAATCACCTTTTTATTTCACTTATAAATTTGTAACGATCCGCACGATACGTACTACGTACAAGCTCAAATGGCCGACCGTCAGATAGATAACTCGTACGTTTAATAATTAAAACAGGCGCTGTTTGATTAATTTGCAAAAACTTTCCATCCTCTTTCGACACAATCGCTGCTTCCATTTGTTGGACGGCATTACCAATTTTCTGATGGAATTTTGCTTCGATTAATGCATATAATGAGCCCATTATTTGCTTCTCATCCAACTCTGGATATACTTTCACAGGTATATACGTTTTTTCAATCGCCATTGGCTTGGAATCAGCATTTCTTATTCGCACGACAAAAAACACTTCTTCTCCGGGCTCCATCATTAAATCCCTTGCAATATCCACTGGCGGTATAATTTTTTCAAAACGTAATACTTTACTACTCGGTTCCATTCCTCTTGCTCGCATATCCTCAGTAAAACTTGTTAAGCCTTTTAACGGTTGCTCTAATTTTGGATTGGCAACATAGGTACCTCTTCCTTTTTCTCGATATAGCAAACCGCTATTTACGAGATTGGTAATGGATTGACGGACAGTCATTCTACTAACATCAAACTGTGCAGAAAGCTCTCGTTCTGAAGGTATTGTTTCACCAATTTTGTACTCTTCTAAATAAATTCGTTGTTTAATAATCTCTTCTATTTGTATATAGATAGGTATATGAGAATTTTTCTCTAACAATTCTTGCACCTTCCTTATTGCCTCATTTATGATTTCTCAAATACAACTTTACCTCGACAAATAGTTTTTTGCACATTTAATTTTTGATCAAGCAATACAAAATCTGCATCAAAACCTTCTTTGATTCGCCCCTTCTTGGGCAACCTTAACTGCTCTGCGGCATTTGTAGAGGACATGGCGACTATTTCTTGCAGTGAACAATTTGTAACAGTCTTCATATTTTTTACTGCCTGTTCCATCGTTAAAATACTGCCAGCTAATGCACCATTTGCTAAATGAGCACCTTTTTCACTCACAGACACTGTTTGCCCGCCTAAATCATATTCGCCATACTGTAACCCTTTCGCGCGCATCGCATCCGTAATAAGAATAATGCCCTTTGCACCTTTCAAACGATAAGCCAACATGACTGATTGAGGATGACTATGCACAAAATCAACAATAAGTTCAACCTTAATCTTGTCATCTAGTAAAGCTCCACCGACTACACCAGGGTCACGATGATGAAAAGGCCGCATTTGATTGTATAAATGAGTGGCCTGATTTACTCCTAAAGCTACTGCTTTATGGACTTCATCAATTGAAGCGTCAGAGTGACCAATAGATGGAATGACCTGATAGTCTCTTAGTGCTTCAAGAAATGTAAAGCCACCCTCTATTTCTGGTGCTATCGTGATTTGTCTTATTTGATGGTTACTAATATTTTGCCAATGGGCAAATTGCTCAATCGTAGGACTAATCATGTAAGCTACTGGCTGAGCACCAGCGCGAATTTTCGAAACAAATGGACCTTCCACATGTATACCCAATACATTCGCTTCGCCTTCATAACGTTGGAATTCCGCTACATTCAATAAAGCGCTTTCAATTTTACCAACGGATTGTGTCATTGTCGTAGCAAGAAAACTTGTAACACCTTCTTGCACTAAAGAGCGAGCCATCGCATGTAAAGACTGTTGAGTAGCATCCATCGTATCATGGCCTGCTGATCCATGAATATGCATATCAATATAACCTGGGAGCAGAAGCCAATCCTGATCTGTACCATCTATATAGTGAGCTGCCTCGATATTTAAGTTACAGCCTATTTGAGCAATTTCCCCGTCCTGAATAAAGAGATCACCCTCAAATGGTTTCCCCTCAGGATTAATCATTGTGACATGGGAGATTAATAGCGTATCCTTCAAAATTTCCCCTCCAGCTAAATTTTTAAAGCTTCGATGAATTTTCACCATTTCTTATAAGGTATAGTTGTCTATACCAATTATATGCTCATTTTCCAAAAATAAAAAGCTATTTTTTCTATTTTCTAAATTTTTCATACATTATTTTGTCCTTTGAAATAGTTCCGAATATAAAAGCTAAGACACGTGAGAGGTTGATATATTCATTTGCACATAAAAAAGGAGCTTTTTTATAAGCTCCTTTTCAATCCTATGTATAGGACGAATCCCAATTGTGCCGTAATGCCAAGAAACATTCGTTTTGAACCCGCAATTTGCAGGGGGGTGCCTGCTTTGCAGCTTTAAACGTCCCGCTCCGCTAGGGGCATGTTTGCGACCACAAAATGAAGGCTCCCGATTCGATAGTGTTCGGTCAAAACTGTGAAGTAGAATTAGCAGGTAGACAAACACATCAGGATTCGTATTACAGTTATCATAGCAAAACTTTTCTGATAATTCAAACGATTTTATCTAATAATCTATAATTTCTTGAGAAAACGCAAAAAATACCTAGATTCCCAACAATTTTTGCTAGGAAATCCAGGTATTTTGCATTATAAATTATTTTCTAAAAGGTTTAATTGCCAAGCTTAACTCACTAAGTTGCTCAGAAGATACTTCACTTGGTGCCTCTGTCATTAAGCAGCTTGCACTTGCTGTTTTCGGGAAGGCAATTGTATCACGTAAATTGTGACGGCCTGCTAATAGCATCACAAAGCGATCAAGACCAAATGCAAGTCCAGCATGTGGTGGCACGCCATATTCAAATGCTTCTAATAAGAAACCAAATTGGGCTTGAGCTTCTTCTTCGGAGAAACCAAGTAATTCAAACATTTTTTCTTGTAGGTCACGTTCATAAATACGCAGTGAACCACCACCAAGCTCATAGCCGTTTAATACGATATCATATGCCTGTGCACGAACAGCTGCTGGATCTGTATCCATTAACGGAATATCCTCGTCAAACGGGCGTGTAAATGGATGGTGAGCTGCATAATAACGACCGTCCTCCTCAGAGTATTCAAATAATGGCCAGTCTGTAATCCATAGGAATGCAAATTGTGATTCGTCGATTAATTCTAAGTCTTGACCTAATTTCGTACGAAGTGCCCCTAAAGAAGCCGCTACAACGGATGCTTTATCCGCAACGAATACTAGAATATCGCCAACTTCTGCACCCATTCGTTCGATTAATGCTGCCGCTAACGCCTCATCGAAGAATTTTGCGATAGGGCCATTTAAGCCTTCCTCTGTTACCTTTAACCAAGCAAGACCTTTAGCTCCGTAAATACCCACAAACTTAGTTAGTTCATCCATGTCTTTACGAGAGTATTTGTCAGCTGCACCTTTAATATTGATACTTTTAACTTGTTTTCCTTGTGCCACTGTATCAGCGAACACTTTGAAACCACAACCTTCAAAAACATCATTTAAAGCTACTAATTCTAATCCAAAGCGTACATCTGGTTTATCAGAACCATAACGATCCATTGCTTCTTGGTATTTCATACGTTGGAATGGTGCAGGAATATCAATCCCTTTTACTTCTTTCATGACTGCTTGGATTAATCGCTCGTTCATTTCTAAAACTTCTTCTTGTGTTAAGAAGCTTGTTTCAATGTCCACCTGTGTAAACTCAGGTTGACGGTCAGCACGTAAGTCCTCATCACGGAAGCAACGTGCAATTTGAAAATACTTCTCAAAGCCAGCAACCATTAATAATTGTTTAAATAGCTGAGGTGATTGTGGTAAAGCATAAAATTCACCTTCATGGACACGTGATGGTACTAAATAGTCACGAGCACCCTCTGGCGTTGATTTTGTTAAAATCGGAGTTTCAACCTCTAGGAAGCCTTCGTTTTGTAAGAAGTTACGGATTGTACGCGTAACGTCCGAACGCATTTTGAACGTATCGAACATAACTGGACGACGTAGGTCAAGATAACGGTATTTTAAACGAAGATCTTCTGATACGTCTGTGCGATCTTCAATTTGGAATGGTGTAGTTTTTGCTGTATTAATGACGACTAAATTCGTCGCCTCCACCTCGATTTTACCGTTTGGTACATTCGGGTTGATTTGGTCCTCTGTACGTAGGATGACTGTTCCTTCTATTTCAATTACATACTCACTACGCACTTTATCCGCCAATGCATGCGCTTCTGCAACGTCTGGACTAAAGACAACTTGTGTAATACCTGTACGGTCACGTAAATCAATGAAAATTAATCCACCTAGGTCACGACGACGCTGTACCCATCCTTTTAATACGACTTTTTCGCCTTGTAACGTTTCTGAAAGCTCGTTACTAGCATGTGTTCTTGTAGCCATTGTTAAATTCCTCCAAAATATATTCAATTTATGTAGCATTTAACGAGAAATGCCATATCTTTGTTTAGGATTGTTGCGATAAATAATTGACTAACTCTGAAAATGCAACCTTGTGCTGCTCACCAGATTCCATATGTTTTACGGCAGCTGCTTGCTCTTCAAGCTCTGTTTCACCAAGAACAATTGTATACTTGGCCCCTAGACGGTCGGCTGATTTCATTTGGGCTTTCATTTTACGATCTAAATAATCCATCTCTGTTGCAAGGCCCTTTGCACGGAAAGTACTAGTTAACTCTACCGCTTTTTGCTTTGCCTCATCGCCCATGGCAATAATATAAACGTCTAATCCTGAAGCCGTATCTAATTCAACACCTTCTGCTTCAAGCGCTAATAACAAACGTTCAATACTTAAAGCGAAACCAATACCAGGTACATCTGGACCGCCAATTTCTTGCACTAGACCATTGTATCGTCCACCACCACAAAGTGTTGTAATAGCTCCGAAGCCAGATGCCGTTGACATAATTTCGAATGTCGTATGGTTGTAATAATCCAGTCCTCTTACAAGGTTTGGATCAACCTCATACGTAATGCCAAGAGTATCTAAATATGATTTCACTTGAGCAAAATAAGCAGCCGATTCCTCTGTAAGGAACTCTGTTAATGCAGGAGCTGTTTTCATTAATGGGTGCTCACGATCCACCTTACAATCTAAAATACGCAATGGGTTCTTTTGTAAACGATTTTGGCAATCTGAGCAAAATTCATGAATATGTGGCTCAAAATGTTGTAATAAAGCTGTACGGTGCGTATCACGTGTTTCTTTATCACCTAGTGAATTGATCACTAATTTTAAATCCTGTAAGCCCGCTGATTCATAGACATCCATTGCAAGCGCAATGACTTCTGCATCAATTGCAGGATCTGCTGAGCCAATTGCCTCTACACCAAATTGAACAAATTGGCGATAGCGACCAGCTTGTTGACGCTCATAGCGGAACATCGGTCCTAAATAAGACAGCTTAACAGGTTGATCTGGAGCGCCAAACATTTTATGTTCCACATACGCACGTACAACACCAGCTGTATTTTCAGGACGTAGTGTTAGTGAACGACCTCCACGATCCTCAAATGTATACATTTCTTTTTGAACAACATCCGTTGTTTCCCCTACACCACGTGCAAATAAATCAGTCTGCTCGAAAATCGGTGTGCGAATTTCGTTGTAGCGATAAACGCGACAAATATCACGAATAATTGCTTCAACCTTCTGCCATTTTTCAGATTGACCTGGCAAAATATCTTGTGTCCCTCTTGGCACTTTAAAACTCATGTAATTCCCTCCTATATTGATTGCCTATGATTGAGCCATTTTCATCGAGACTAGGCGGGTTCTACTTATGTTGAGCGAGGCTCCATCTGACCCTCCTCCAACGTAAGTGGCGGACATTCTCATATTAAGTAAACTGCCTCATTACTAGCATTCCATGTTTTTAGACAACACAAAAAGCTCCCGTCACCTTGCCTATGCAAGGGACGAGAGCTGTATAAGCTTCCGCGGTTCCACCCTAGTTGACACAAATTTTTACATGTGTCCTCCTCGTAATCGGATAACGGCCGATTCCGTTTTTTCCTACTAAGCACTGCTTTTCAGAAAAAAGCCTCTCAAGTGTTATTCACGTTATACATTTTTGTAGGAAAGATTGCAGCCTAAGTCTTTCCTTCTCTGTTCCAATAGAGGTACACGCTACTTGCTTGGTCATAAGCGATTAATCATTTTTCGATTACCCTTTATGTTAGTCACTAGCTAACCCAATGTCAACTATTTTTGTATTTTTCATAAGACAGTAACGAAAATAACAAATTCCATTACCTTTTTACCACGAATTTTTATACAAAAGCATGGTAAAATAGCACAAGGAATAGGAGGAATCTGATGAGGACAAAAATTTTACATAGTATTATCATCTTCGTACTAATAGTAACAATTGCGATTCCAAATAAGAACTTTATTCAAAATGCTTCCGCTGATACGAGTGATCTAAAAGTATCAGGCACGATTCTTCATTTACGTGAGGGTCCTGGATTGTCTTATCCAATTATTACGACTTTAGATGAAGGTGATCCTTTAACATCGATCGCTCGTGAAGGTGATTGGATACAGGTAAAAGCAGGTAGCTATGAAGGCTGGGTAGCATCCTGGCTAACTACCTCTACAAGCACTCAAAAAACCATTGATAAAACTGTTATTTCACAGGTTGACCGTTTAAATATTCGCACTGATCCAGATATTTCTTCAGCTGTTCTTGGACAGCTTTCTACGGGCAACCAAGCAAACCTCCTGGAGGAAAATAATGAATGGGCAAAAATTGATTGGAATGGACTATCCGGTTGGGTTTCTAAGGATTATGTGACGATTAACGACAGTCCTAAAAAAGAAAAAGAGCCAAAAGAGGATTCTGTAGAAGTATCTACAACCACTACACCTATTAATAAAGATACAACCTTTACTATATTGGTGGATGCACTGAATGTTCGTAAAAAACCTGATTTGAATGCAAAAAAAATTGGCACCGTGACAAAGGGACAGGCTTACAAGGTCCTTGCACATGAGCACAATTGGGTACAAATTCAGTATAATGATAAAAAAGCTGGATGGGTTTATAGTTTTTACGGCACTTTTTCAAATAAAGTAAAGAGCACATCTAAATCGTCCTCTTCAAAAGATTTAGAATCCGTTACTATTATTTATAATGGGACAAACTTACGAACTGATGCGTCAACTGCTGCTGAAGTTGTGGAGCGAGTAGACGCTGGTAAAACCTACCCTATTGTCGGCGTAAAAAATGATTTTTACGAAATTCAATTAGACAAAGAAACAGCGTTTGTTGCGAATTGGGTTGTTACAACGAGCTCCAATAAAACTTCTATCCCACAAAAGGATCAACAAGAGCCTCGTAAAAAGGGAACATTAAATGGATTAACCATTGTTGTAGATGCTGGGCATGGAGGCAATGACCATGGAACAACAGGTCAACGTGGAACAGAAGAAAAAGGGATTACTTTGAAAACAGCTACTCTCCTTGCTTCTAAGCTAAGTGCAGCGGGTGCCAATGTTGTTATGACAAGAGAGTCTGACGAGTATGTGGCATTGCGGAAGCGTGTCTCGATTGCCCATCAGTATGAGGCAGACGCTTTTATTAGTCTTCATTATGATGCTACCGATGATAGCTCTATTAACGGCTTCACATCCTATTATATGAATAGTAATCAAAAAGGGCTTGCAGAGGCAATACATGATGGACTTTCGAGTAAAATTGATTTGAGAGATCGTGGAACCCAACAAGGCAACTATTTAGTACTACGTGAGAATCGACAAAGAGCCGTGCTTATTGAGCTGGGTTACTTAAGTAATGCTAGTGAAGAGCGTGCCATCACCACGGCTAAATTCCGTGAACAGGCTACTCTTGGTATTTATCAAGGCATCTTAAATTACTTTAATGCGAATGAAGAATAATACAAAAAAGCTGTGGAATGATCATCATTTTCCACAGCTTTTTTCATGTTTTAAGAAATACCTAATGCTACTGCAGCTATTAATGCTACACATGCAATCAATGCCCAGCCAAGAATCATCTTCCAAATGAATTTAATCCACTTTTCATATGGAATACCTGCTACGGCTAAATAAGCCATTAATGCAGATGAAGTAGGAATAATGGAGTTTGTTAATGAATCTCCATACTGGAATGCTAAGACTGCTACTTGTCGTTCTAATCCTAATAAATCAGTAATCGGAATCATAATTGGCATAGTTGCTGCCGCCTGTCCACTACCAGATGAAATAAATAAATTTAACAGGGCTTGAATAAACAGCATACCGATTGCACTAATAGCATGCGGTAAATGTCCGATTGTCTCTGATGCTGCATAAACAATCGTATCTATGATTTTCCCTTGCTCTAAAACGACTGTAATAGCACGGGCAAAACCTACGATGAGAGCACCGAATGTTACAGCCTTTGCCCCATCAATAAAGGAGTCGAAAATAGTGCCAGGTTTTAAACCGCCAATTAGGCCAGCAATTAAGCCCATAATTAAAAATGAAGCCGTTAATTGTGTTAAAAACCAATCCCAATTAAAAACACCATAAATATTAAATCCAATGCCACATGCCATTACAATAAAGACTAGCTTATGTTTTCCTGTTAATGAAGGAATATCAATCGCAGATACATTGGATTTAGCCTGTTGTTCAATCTCATAAATCACACTTGCCTGCGGGTTCTTTTTCACCTTAAAAGCATAGCGAGACACATAGAAGATAGCAAAACTTAATACAAAAATATAGACAACTGCACGGAAACCAATCCCCGAGAATAAAGGTACATCTGCTAATGATTGCGCAACGCCAACCGTAAAGGGATTTAGCATTCCCCCAAAAAATCCACTGGCTGCTCCTAGTGTAATCATGGCAGTTCCTGTTACTGCATCAAAGCCCATAGCACGAGCGATTGCTACACCAATTGGTACGAAAATAATCGTTTCTTCCGCCATCCCCATTGTAAAACCACCAACAGAGAATAGAATCATAGAAAGTGGAATTAAGAGCTTTTCTCTACCCTCTAATGCTTTTACACCTTTATAAACACCAGCTTCGATAGCACCTGTCGAACGAATAATGCCAAATACACCACTAACTAAGAAAATATAGAAGATAATTTGAGCACCTTTTTCAAGGCCCATCGGTACTGCTGTAAACATTTCAAAAATGGAAACTGGATTACTGTCAATATGATGATAGCTACCATCCACAACGAGCATACGTCCTTCTGGATCTTCTACTCGGTCAAACTCACCTGCTGGAATAATATAGCTTGCAATACCTGCTAGAAAAATAATAGCAAAAATAATCGTATATGTATGAGGTACTTTCAGCCAACTCTTCTTTTTTACACGCTGTTCATTTTCCAAAATATCACCAACCTATTGATAGATTTTGACACTAGCAAACTCTATCAAAGCCCCCTTTCTGCTTTGTCGCTATATGTCGTTAATTGAAAATAAATATACATTAGTTCAAATTTATTGTAAAGTATTAATTTTCTATTATTTCAGATTTCCCATTTTGTCGTTGCCTTATAAAGCTTTCTAGGACGGCCTTGATGATAAGGGTGCTCCTCCCCTGCCAACGTAAAATAGTTCTGTTCAATTAAACGATTAATAATGCGCTCAGCAGATCTACGTGACAGATTCATATAGTCTGCTAATTCAGCAGCGGAAAAGGGGCGATTATTCGTTACCAACATGAATTGCTTCATAACGTTAATATTTTTAGCACTCATTTTCACTTTTTCAGCAATCTCTAAAATATGTCTATTATTGCTACTTAAGGCTACTTTATTATTATTTTCAAATAATGGTCCATGTAATCGATTCTGTTCATCCACCAAGCACATTATCGTAGAAGTCTCGCTATATTTGGTTGTAAAAAACAAAGCCTGTGATGAATGGGCCTCCGCCTCATGTAAAGAATAGCCATAGCCAACACCCACTCTGAAAATAGTGCCAAATTGTTGTTCATATTGTTCTTTTAGCGAGCGTAAATAAGAAGGTTCAAGCTTTTCAATTACCCCTCTTGTTGAAATAATTAAATAAGGCTCCTGCTGTGCTGGCATGACCTTTGCATGCAAACGAGCGCTTAATGTTTCTAACTTACTTTGAAATACTGGATGAAGGTGTAATAAATTTTCTTGGCAATGAATAGAGACAACGGCAATTTGCGAGGACGCCAATAATTTATGATGATACGCATCTAGGGCTCTAGTAACCGCCGCTGTAAACGTTTGTTTGCTTTCGACCATATACTTCGCAGGTATCCCTAATTGTTCAAGTTCTATAAAAACAGCATGAAGGCTAGTTAGAGCTAATTTAGTCTTTCCAGACTCGTATAACTCCTTATGATATTGAACATAATCAGCCATATTTAAATTTGCTATTTTTTCAGGTTTTTCATGGACCAATGCATAATCTTTTACATGTACATCAGTAGATGCAATTCCTGCCTCCTTCATCACTTGATAAAAGCTACTCATTTTAGGCAAATCTATCGATAATTCGCTCAATTCTACTCGTTCATGATGGTGTAGGGATAATAGCGAAAGGGCTAAAGTCAATTCATCAAAAGGAAGATATGTCGCTTGTATAGATGATGCCTTTATTTTTTCATAGCAATAGTAATAGGGAATGGAGCCAGCAAATAATACAATATCCGATTGAGATGCAGCTTCTTCAATAAAATCCACACACTGTTCAGGATGCGTATATGGAAAATGAATAAATTGTACGTGAGGAAATACTGCGAAATGCTCCTTTATATTATTCCAAAAAAACAAAGAACCTAAAATCGCTACTGTTTGCATAATTTTCAACCTCTCTAATAAATCAAATATTCTAATAATTAAGCTCATTCATTATAACGTAAATATATAAAAAAAGAACCTTCCATCATCGAAGGTTCACACATACTCATTTTTTGGTTGTCTCCAATGTAACCCACACAATTTCCTCCAACTGTATGAAGAATGGTGTACGACTAATCTCTAAAATAATATGGTCAGGTAATATTGATAATAAAATACCTTGTTGAATATTTTTTTCTGTTTGCACTACAATAGCCTGACCAACCATCATTTTAAGAGTTTCGTATAAATATGGATTGGATATACTTCCTATCTGCGCCATGTTCTTGACACTCCCTCCTATAAAACTAACCATACTCTTTAGTATATGAAGGAATGATAGGAAATGTACCATTTATTTTGACTCTAGAAGTATTGTTACTGGTCCATCATTAATAAGTGCAACATCCATCATTGCACCAAAAATGCCTGTCTCCACATGCAAACTGTGTTCCCGTAATGCTTGATTAAAAGCTTCCCACAGCGGCTCTGCTACTTCTGGTCTGGCAGCACTTGTGAAACTTGGACGATTCCCTTTTTTTGCATCCCCATATAACGTAAATTGCGAGACGGATAAAATAGCGCCACCATGCTCTAAAATAGAATGATTCATTTTTCCATCAGCATCTTCCCAAAGGCGTAAATTGGCTACTTTTTTCGCTAAGTATTCAACATCTTCCTGCGTATCTTCATGTGTAATACCAACTAGAAGAACATAGCCACTATCGATGGCTCCTGTGACAGTTCCGTCAACTGTTACAGAAGCTGTTTTACTACGCTGTAATACTACCTTCATACGTCCATAACCCCAATTCTAACTATTGCTTAATTGATAACGCGTTGCACCGAATAAATATCAGGTGTTTGTTTAATTCGCTCCACAACCTTATGCAAATGCGAAATATTTGAAATAGAGATTGTTAAATGAATTGTGGCCATTTTTTCACGATCAGCACGGCCACTTACCGCTAAAATATTTGTTTTAGTTTCACTAACAATTTGCATAATCTCATTTAAAATACCAGGTCGATCAAAAGCAGAAACCTCAATATCCACTGGGTATTCCTTTTTCTCAGGGATGACACCATGCTCCCACTCGACTTCAATTAAACGCTCCTGCTCATCCTCAATTTGAATATTAGGACAGTCTGCACGATGCACGGATACACCACGACCTTTTGTAATAAAGCCAACAATGTCATCTCCTGGAACAGGCGTACAGCAGCGCGAAAGTCGAATGAGCATATTATCAATGCCCTTCACAATGACACCTGATTCCGTACGTTTTTGTGGGATCGGATTTTTCATTTTTTGTTCGATTTTTTCTAAGGCTTCTTCCTGTTCACGCTCTTTTCGGCGTTTTTCAGCTAAGCGATTCACAACCTGTTGTGCCGTTATTCCGCTCACACCAACAGCTGCATATAAGTCCTCTTCATTTGTATAATTAAACTTATCGCATACTCGTTTTAGATTTTCAGCTGACATTGTTTCCTTTAAATCGAAATCCTGTGCACGGATTTCCTTTTCAATCATTTCTTTACCTTTTACAATATTTTCCTCACGTAAATGACGTTTGAAAAATTGCTTTATTTTATTTTTTGCCTGTGAGGATTGTGCTATTTTCAGCCAATCTCGACTTGGTCCAAAGGATTGCTTAGATGTTAAAATTTCAATGATGTCGCCCGTTTTCAACGGTGTATCAAGCGGCACCATTTTGCCATTAATTTTCGCCCCTATTGTACGATTTCCGACCTCAGAATGGACACGATAGGCGAAATCGATTGGTACTGAACCAGCAGGTAATTCAATGACATCACCTTCAGGAGTAAAGACGTACACCATATCAGAAAACAGATCAAATTTTAAGGATTCCATAAACTCTTCCGCGTTGGAAGACTCATTTTGGAATTCTAATATTTCACGGAACCATGTTAATTTTTGGTCGACATTTTGCTTTTGATGGTCAACCTTCCTACCCTCTTTATACGCCCAGTGTGCCGCAATCCCGTACTCAGCAATCTTATGCATTTCCTTTGTACGAATCTGTACCTCTAATGGATCCCCATACGGGCCAATAACGGTTGTGTGTAAAGATTGATATAGATTTTGTTTTGGCATAGCAATATAATCTTTAAAACGACCTGGCATTGGCTTCCACAACGTATGCACAATCCCTAATACGGCATAGCAATCTTTAATACTATCGACCAATACACGAATGGCTAACAAATCATAAATTTCATTAAACTGTTTCTTTTGTAGCACCATTTTTCGATAAATACTGTAAATATGCTTTGGACGTCCATATACATCTGCATCAATTTCCACTTCATTCAGCTGTGATTTCATTTCAGCCATCACATTGTCTAAATATGCCTCACGCTCATCTCGCTTTTTCTTCATCAAACTGACAATACGATAATATTGCTGTGGGTTTAAATAGCGAAGTGCTGTATCTTCAAGCTCCCATTTGACAGTCGATATTCCAAGACGATGTGCAAGCGGTGCAAAAATTTCTAATGTTTCTTTCGAAATACGTCTCTGCTTTTCGGCAGGCAAATGCTTTAGCGTACGCATATTGTGAAGACGGTCTGCTAGCTTTATTAAAATGACACGGATGTCCTGCGCCATGGCTACAAACATTTTTCGATGATTTTCTGCTTGCTGCGCCTCTTTAGATAAATACTTAATTTTCCCTAATTTTGTAACTCCGTCCACGAGTACTGCTACTTCTTCGCCAAATTCCCGTACCAAATCATCCCGCGTAAAATCTGTATCTTCGACAACATCATGTAAAAAACCTGCCGCTACAGTTTCTGGGTCCATTTGTAATTCAGCTAGAATACCCGCTACTTGTACTGGGTGAATAATATACGGTTCACCAGAGCTACGGAATTGCTCAATATGGGCATCCCTTGCTAATTCATATGCTTTTTTCACGAATGCGACATTTTCATCATTCATGTAGGATTTGACTAACTCAAAAACGTCCTCAGGAGTCAAAATTTGCTCTTTCGCCATAACATGTCCACCTTGCTCGTCAAATTTTTCAGATTAGATATAAACTTAATTGTATAAAATTTTGTAGCCCATTGTAAAGAGACTGTGTCATTTAGTTTAGTTAATCTCGTGAACAGCAGTAAAATTGGAAAAAATATTCTTCTTTTTAATAAAAAAGACCCTCTGCGACGTTATGTCACAAAGAGTCTTTGTTTCGACAAGAGAATTAGTGTAATTGATTGAAAGCTACAGCAATTTTCGCGCCCACTACTGCATTGTTTTTCACTAATGCAATGTTGGCATCAAGGCTTTTACCTTCTGTTAATTCTTTTACTTTACCTAGTAAGAATGGTGTCACGTTTTTACCTTGAATACCATTTTCTTCAGCTTCAGCTAAAGCTTTTTCAATTATATTCGTAATAAACGCATGCTCTAAAGCTTCAGCTTCAGGGATTGGGTTAGCAATAACAGCTCCACCTTTTAAACCTAATGCCCATTTCGCACTTAGCATTTCCGCAATTTCTTGTGGTGTATCAAGTTGGAAGTTTACATCAAATCCACTTTGACGTGTGTAGAATGCAGGTAATTCATCCGTACCATAACCAACTACAGGAACACCTTTTGTTTCAAGATATTCTAATGTAAGGCCGATATCTAAAATAGATTTTGCACCCGCACAAATGACAGCAACATTTGTTTGTGCTAATTCTTCTAAGTCAGCAGAAACATCCATTGTCGTTTCAGCACCACGGTGAACACCACCAATACCACCTGTTACAAAGATTTCAATACCTGCTAGCTCTGCACAGATCATTGTAGCTGCAACTGTTGTAGCTCCAAGTTTTTTTGTAGCAAGTAAGTAGCCTAGGTCACGGCGTGAAGCTTTAGCAACACCTTGTGCATTACCGAACATTTCAAGCTCTTCATCTGATAAACCAATTTTAATTTTCCCATCAATTAATGCAATTGTTGCAGGTACGGCACCATTATCGCGAATAATTTGCTCAACTTCACGAGCAGTTTGTACGTTTTGTGGGTATGGCATCCCGTGTGAAATAATCGTTGATTCTAAAGCCACGATTGGTAAGCCCTTTGCTTGTCCTGCTTTTACTTCTTCTGATAATACGATAAATTCTTTCATGTTGTTATTCCTCCATTTCACTTTTTAACAAATCTACAGATAATTCAGGTCTCACTGTATAGGGAGATGCTAAGGTATTTTTTGCATTGGTTAACCCTGCATCAAGACATGCCGCAAAGGATTGTCCTGTCAGCCAGCCGTGAATAACAGCACTAACAAAGGCATCTCCAGCACCTGTCACATCTTCAATCTTATCAATTACTTTGGCAGCAAAATGACAAGGCGCAATTGTTGTTGAAGCCGCATATACGCCCTTACTGCCAGCTGTGATAATTACATGCTCAGCACCTAATTGTAGGAGCTGTTCTAATGCTTTTTCATAATGACTCACGTTTTCAATTGTATGTCCTACAATTGTTTCTGCTTCATCCGTGTTACAAATAAACCATGTTACGCCTTGTAATGTTTCAGGTAGTCGATTCATTTTAGGCGAGGATACTGGCACAATGACCAGTGGGATATCGCGAGCAATAGCTACTTGCTGGATATAAGCCACTGTTTCTTTCGGACAATTTAAGTCCAAAATAAAGCAGCCAGCGTTCACAAGCATCGTTTCATGCTTTTTTAACAAGTTAGGCAATAATAAGTCATATACTTCCATATTGGCTACAGCTAGTGCTAGCTCGCCTTGCTCATCCATAATGGCCGTATAAGAACCAGTTGAAGCTTCTGGTAACTGCTCCACATATCGTAGATTCATAAACGATTCTGAAGCATCTTGGATTACTTGCCAATCCGCATCTTTACCAGCTGTTGTGAGCAATGTCACTTGATGGTTTAATCGGCCTAAATTTTCAGCAATATTTCGACCGACACCACCTACACTAAAGGAAGAACTAGCAGGGTTAGATGTTCCAAATTGAACATTGCCCTTCACATGGAATTTTCGGTCTAAGTTAGCTCCACCGATACAAATAATTTCATTTGCCTCGGGTAAAATATAAGCTCGACCTACTATTTTTCCTTCCTTCGTTAAACTAGACACTAAATTAGCAAGTACGGGACGAGATAAATTCATGGCATCCGCCATCTCTTGCTGAGACATAAACGGATTTTGGCGAATTAAAGCAAGCACCGCCTGTTCTCTTTCATTCATAGCATCACCTTTTATTATATTTGTTTACATTATAAACTTTTGTTTGAGTTTTGTCAAAAAAAAGTTGAACCTATCATACAGAGGTTCAACTTTTCATGTTTAGTTCGTTTGTGCTTGCTGAGAAGTTTGTTTTTTGACTATGATAACGAATAGGCTCGCCAATGCACAAAAAGCCCCTGCAAGAAAAAAAGCCCATGTATAGGAATTGAAAAATTTATAAATCAACCCACCACCATATGCAGCGACTGCCGCTCCCGCTTGATGAGAGGCAAAAATCCATCCGTAAATAATACTACTCTTTTGTACGCCAAAAGTTTGTCGGGCAATACTAATCGTAGGTGGCACTGTTGCAATCCAATCAAGGCCATAAAAGATAGTAAAAATAGTTAATAATACAAAGGAGCCCTGTGCCAAAGCATATGGGAGTAAAAGGAGGGAAGCTCCTCTTAATAGATAATACCAAAATAATAACCAACGATTATCAAAGCGATCTGATAGCCAACCAGATGCAGTAGTACCTAGTAAATTAAACACACCCATAAAAGAAAGGAGCGATGCAGCGGTTACTAATGGAATACCAAAGCTAATGCAATAAGAGACAAAATGAGTACCGATTAAACCACTCGTGGAAAGACCGCAAATGAAAAAGCTCCCTGCTAACAGCCAAAATGTTTTGACTTTAACCGCTTCTAATAAGCCATTGAAGGCCATACTAATTGGATTTTTCTTGAGCTGCACATCGGGATTTTCAAATAGCTCATCCTGTCCATAAGGTGTTAAGCCCAAATCCTGCGGTTTGTTTTTGATAAAAATAGCAATCATGATTAACATCACTATACTCAAAAGTAGAATAAAGCCGATTGCCCATCTCCATGAATAGTGGTCAATGATAATAGCAAGCACTGGCAATAAAATAAGCTGACCCGTGGCTGTACTAGCCGTTAAAATCCCTACTGCCAACCCTCTTCTTTTGACGAACCAATTATTGGCTACATAAGGACTGAGCACCGTTAAAAAGAGGCTTGCACCGAGACCAATAATTCCACCCCAAATAATGATTAATTGCCATGATTGATTCATAAAAAATGTTAAAGACATGCCTAACACTAATGTCGACATAGCACTTATCATCATTTTTTTTAAACCTATCACTTCAAGCAAAGCCGCCATAAATGGTCCAGAGATGCCATATAAAAATAAGCTGACGGCAAATGCTAGCGCAATCGTCGACCGATCCCATTGAAACTCCCTTTCTAAAGGATCAATAAACACACCCGATGATGACATCGTAATTCCAGCAACAATAATGGAGAAAAACGTGACCACTAAAATAAACCAACTGTAATGAATCCGCTTCATTATTCCACCTACTTTTCTTGTCAGAGTCACTCTAAAAGTATGTATATACATGTTTTAGAGTATATTCGTTCATTTATATGTATATACATGTATAATGATAGTAACCATTCCATTAGATAGCTGTCAATAAGTATTTTTTCGCGCTTAGGTGTATACTTAAAATTAGTAGAATCCCCTCAAAGGAGTACTGACCATGAAAAATCAACAGAATACTATCGATTACACACAAATATGTGTTTGTGCGAACCTTCGAAAAAAAACAAGGGTCGTGACGCAGTTATATGATAAATTACTTCAGCCTACCGGTTTAAAAGTGACTCAATATTCTATGCTGGCACACATCGACCTTCAACAAGCTGTTTCCATTAGTCGTTTAGGTGAAATTTTATTGCTCGACCAAACGACCGTGACACGTAATATCAATCTATTAAAGCAATATGGCTACGTCGAGTTAAAGCGTGATCCACAGGACGCTCGCACTAAAAATATAATGCTCACTGAAAAAGGGTTAGAAAAGCTGCATGAGGCTGCACCCATTTGGCAATCGATTCAAGATCAAATCATTGATGATATTGGTGTCGAAAAATATGCTGATTTCTATGATACTTTGCGAACAATGCAAAAGATCATTCAGTCCTACGATGAACAATAAAAAAGCGCCCATGTGATGGCGCTTTTTTCTATGCTCTTAATATTGAATAAGAGTTTTAATATTTAAGTCGCCCAGCTTGTCACGACCATTTAATTCTAAAAGTTCAATTAAGAAGGCACAACCTACTACTTGACCACCTAATTGTTCCACTAGACGAACAGTGGCTTCTACCGTACCGCCTGTTGCTAGTAAATCATCACAGATTAGTACCTTTTGACCAGGCTTAATCGCATCATTATGCATAGTTAATGTATCTTTGCCATATTCAAGACCATAGTCTGCACTAATAACCTCACGTGGTAATTTACCCGGTTTGCGAACAGGTGCAAAGCCGATTTCAAGGGCATAGGCAACTGGGCATCCAATAATAAAACCACGTGCTTCAGGACCCACTACAATTTCTGCGCCTAGTTCTTTTGCATATTCTACAATTTGATCTGTTGCATATTTGTATGCCGGTCCATGATCCATAATTGTAGTAATATCTCTGAATGTAATACCCTCTTTCGGCCAGTTTTCAACCGTTGTAACGTATTGCTTTAAATCCATTTTATTGCTCCTCCTACGAAACGTTTTCGTCTAGTCATGTATTCGTTCATCAAACCATTGTTTTAATTCTATATAAGGAGCATAAACAAGCATTTGCTCCATTTCAATCTGTTCTGAACGTTGTTTGTACGACGGTGCCTCGGTCAATGCTTGTTTTGGAGCATCTACGTTGACAGTCGTCAGTCCACTCTCCATTTTAACAAAATCAAGCTCAAAAAACACCTGTGTCATAAATTTTAATGTTTCTAATGGCCATCCAGTATGCTTAGCTATGTCTGCTACATGCATATCAAGTGGAAATGCTGGTCGATTTTTCAAGAATTTATAATACCATGCAAATTGCTCACGGGTAGGTAAAACATTAAAGTATTGTGAATCTGGCATATAAAAATGTGCATAGATGCGTGAAGAGGCCGTCTTCTGTAAAACCTCTTCTAGCTTTTGAATGTTTTCAGGCAAATCTAAAAGGACAATATATTCACTTTGTCCGATGTTTGAAAGAGTAGGATCAACGACTATTATAGGAACATCAATTAACGATTGATAATAGGTCATTGTTGTTGGACGGAAGGCAATAAATGTCGCCTCTTCCTTTGGCACTGTATTGAGCCAGCGAGCCGTTTGACGAATACCACGAATATCAAAAAGCTGCCATTCAGTGGTTTGAACATCTTCAATCATAAATTGAGCTTTTTTACGACCCTGCCACTCGTTAATTTGCAAATCACCAATAAAGGACACTTTTATGCCATACGTTAATTCATCATGTAAATGGCCCTTATGGAAACCAACACTATCTAATTTGTCATAGCCATTCGTTAATTCCATTTTTATATGGTTCTCAGCTGCTCCAATTTTTCGCATCGAAGATATTTCAACATCCTCAAGCACATAAACTGGCTTCGGAAAATCGGTACCAAACGGGCCAAGTGTTGATATTTCTTCAATAGCATCTGCAGAAATTTCATCTAGGCTTAGAGGAATATCAATATGGACCACAGGTGTTAACTGCTCTTCTGTTAAACATGCTCTTGCCTGTGTATCCAAGCGTGACCGTAGTTCATCCACATGCTCAATTGATAAAGTCATCCCCGCTGCCATCGGATGCCCCCCAAAATGAGGTAAAATATCACGGTTTTTGGCCAATTCATTATATAAATGGAAGCCTTCAATGCTTCGTGCAGAGCCTTTTGCTGTACCTTTATCAGGGTCAAGTGAAAGGACAATCGTCGGACGATAATATTGTTCAACAAGACGTGAAGCAACGATTCCTACAACCCCTGCATTCCAGCCTTCTCCTGCTACAACAAGGACTAAAGAATCGCTAATTTTCTCATCTGCTTCAATTAGGGCAATGGCTTCATCCGTTATACTTTTGACAATATCCTTACGCTCGGTATTGCAGGCATTTAGCTGTTTGGCCAATGCTGTTGCCTTTGCGCTATCCTCTGCCATTAATAATTCGACACCTGGCGATGCATCACCGAGACGACCTACTGCATTAAAGCGTGGACCAAAATAAAAGCCAATCGTTTCCTCATTAATTTTCGCTTGCTCCGTACTCGCAATATCACACATGGCTTGTACCCATGGACTAAGAGAACGACGCATTTCCTCTATCCCTCGTTTAACGAGATAACGATTTTCATCCACCAATGGCACCAAATCAGCCACCGTGCCAATCGCAACATATTCTAATAAATGAGTTGGTAGTTCTCCGTATAGAGCATGTGCAAGCTTAAAAGCTACACCTACGCCAGCAAGCTCTCCAAAAGGATAATGCCCTTCTGGTAAACGTGGGTGTAAAATGATATCTGCTGGTGGTAATTCCTCCCCTGGCTCATGGTGATCGGTCACAATGACATCCAGCCCAAGCTCCTTCGCTACACGAATAGGTTCAATCCCTGAAATCCCATTATCCACAGTGATAATTAGCTGCACACCCTCCTCATACGCTTCCCGGAAAAGAGCCTCATGTGGCCCATAACCATGAATAAAACGATTCGGTATTTTAAACGATACATCAGCACCAAGATCTAATAGAACATTTAGCATGACCGTCGTGCTTGTCACACCATCGGCATCATAATCGCCATAGACTAAAATTTTCTCTCCATTATCAAGAGCTTGCTCAATGCGTGCCACTGCTTCCGTCATACCGTGCATGAGAAAAGGGTCATGGACATTCGCTTCTGTCATATTTAATAAGCTTTCTGCATCAGCTGTTGTTTCACAGCCTCGCGCTGCTAATATTTTTGCTGCAATCGCAGAAAGTTGTAAGTCATTTTGTAATGCTTGTACAAGTTTTACGTCTGGGCGCTCCACTTGCCATCTTTTTTTCGATAGAATCATTTTCTCACTTCCTTACGAAAGCTATTATACCGAAATTCTACACGATACGCACTATCCGTAAGATTGATAGTTTTATCCAAGTAAGGCTATGTCTCTGCTTCGGCATGCTATCCACTACACAACAAAAAAGCCCACTCTAGTAAAGAGTAGACTTTTCGTAAATGCCTTTTGAAGCGGCTATTAATGCTTCTATTGCTACCATCCTGCCTTCATGTAAGGCTGTCACAACGGCACTTCCAACGATGACCCCATCTCCCAACATCCCCATACTTTTCACTTGCTCTGGCGTTGAAATGCCAAATCCTGCTAGTACTGGGATTGGACTTACCTGACGCAAGCTTGCAAAATGTTGTTCTAAATTAGTAGCAAAATTGGACCGTTCCCCCGTAATTCCATTGACAGTGACAGCGTAAACAAATCCTTGGCTTGCAGCAGCAATACGAGCAATTCGTTCAGGAGGACTTGTTAATGATACAAGCTGGATGACATCAATGCTATGTGGATTTAAGGCTTCTCGTAAAATCCCGCTTTCCTCTAATGGCACATCGGGTACGATTATTCCTTTGACTCCTCCAGCTACACAAGCTTGAGCAAAAGCCTCTAAGCCATATGCTAATACTGGATTAAAATAAGTCATGATAACTAATGGGACAGTTATTTCTTCTTTAAATGAAGTGAGAGTTTGTAATACTTTCTTCAACGTTACACCCGCCGCTAATGCACGTTCTCCAGCCCGTTCAATTGTTGGACCATCTGCAACAGGGTCCGTAAAGGGAATGCCTACCTCAATAGCTGTTACACCCAGCTGCTGTAGCTTTATAATCGTTGGCTTGATTGTTTCTAATCCCCCATCGCCTGCCATCATATACGGTATAAAAGCCTTATGTCCTGCAGTCGTTGTCTGGTCAATCGCCTGTTGTAAAGTCGTCATTTCAGATCCCCTCCTAGTGCCGCACGAACCGTGTGTACATCTTTATCCCCTCGGCCAGATAAGCACACCACAATAATGCTGTCACTCGGCATAGTTTTAGCAAGCTTCGCTGTATAAGCAATAGCGTGGGAACTTTCCAGTGCGGGAAGTATGCCCTCTGTTCGACTTAATAATTGTAAGCCTTCTAATGCTTCAGCATCTGTGATAGAGTCAAATTGCGCTCGACCCATCTCATGTAAATAACAATGTTCCGGCCCTTTTCCTGGATAGTCTAATCCTGCTGAAATAGAGTGCGCTTCTTGAACAAAGCCATTTTCATCTTGTAATAAATACATGTATGCACCATGTAATACACCCAATTGTCCACCTGCAATGGCTGCAGCATGCCGCCCCGTTTCAAGACCACTTCCCGCTGCCTCTACACCATATAAGGCAACTGATTCATCGTCAACGAATGGATGAAACATGCCAATTGCATTACTACCGCCACCAATACAAGCTACAACTGCATCTGGTAAACGACCTTCCTTTTGCAAAATTTGTGCCCTTGTTTCTACCCCGATAATTCGCTGAAAGTCCCGAACAATTTTTGGAAATGGATGTGGGCCTAACGCAGAGCCTAAAATATAATGCGTATCCTCTACATTTGTCACCCAGTAGCGCAAAGCAGCATTTACAGCATCCTTTAAAGTTTTTGACCCGCTTTCCACAGACTGAACCTTCGTGCCAAGTAGCTCCATACGGAAAACATTTAACTGCTGACGTTTGATATCTTCTTCGCCCATAAAAACTACACATTCAAGATTTAATAAGGCGCAAGCGGTAGCCGTTGCTACTCCATGTTGCCCTGCTCCTGTCTCCGCAACAATTTTCTTTTTCCCCATTCGTTTGGCAAGAAGGGCCTGGCCGATCGCGTTATTGATTTTATGGGCACCTGTATGATTTAAGTCTTCACGCTTTAAATAGATTTTCGCTCCACCAAGCTTCTTTGTTAAATTTTCTGCTAAATAAAGCGGGGTTTCACGTCCCACATAGTCCTTTAAATAATAGGATAGCTCCTCTGTAAACGCTGCATCTTTTATTGCTTCCTCATAGGCAGTCTCTAATTCTAGCAAGGCTGTCATTAATGTTTCGGGTACAAACCGCCCACCAAATTGGCCGAACCGCCCATCCTTTGTTGGTACACTATTGGCTATCGAAATTGTCATTATCTATGCCCCCTCTTTGCCATTTGTAAAAATGTCCGTATTTTTTTATGATCCTTTATGCCATCTGTTTCTACACCACTGGATACATCCACCATGTGAGGGTCTACATCTGTAATGGCTCCTTCAATATTTTCCGCCTTCAATCCACCAGCTAGTATTAACCTTTCCCGTGGAATTCCCACTTCATCGAGTAAAGTCCAGTCAAAAGTTTGACCACTTCCACCTTTAAAATCAGTCCCAGGGGCATCGAATAAATAATAGTCCACCTGATAATCAGCAGCGGCTTGCACGTCCACTTTTGTCCGTATAGATAATGCTTTTATAGCCGGATAACCTTGTTCTGCAATGAAAGCTGCTGTTTCCTCTCCATGGTATTGCACGTAATCTAAAGGCACTCGCTCAACCGCTTCCTGTAATTCAGCAGGAGTTGGATTGACAAAGACACCAATTTTCAAAACACCTTGTGGCACTTGCTTTGCTAACAGCTGTGCTTGTTCAATAGATACACGGCGTTTACTTGGTGCAAAAACAAAGCCCACAGCATCTGCACCCGCATGAATTGCTGTTTGGATATGTTCTACTTCTTGTAATCCACAAATTTTAACTTTTGTCATACTGAAGTCTCCTCGGTTTGAACTTGTAAACGTCTGAGTGCTAGCCCTACATCTTCGCTCCGCATTAATGCTTCTCCAACAAGAACGCCACTAGCGCCCATAGCCGCCACTTGTTTTGCATCGTCTTGCGACCAAATACCACTTTCACTAATTAATAGATGTTCCTCATCAAACGGAAAGGCTTCTGCAATCTCCTTTGTTCGCTGTAAATTGACCTCAAAAGTACGTAAATCTCGATTATTAACGCCAATCAATTTTGCATCGACTGCAAGGGCCCGTTTGAGCTCCTCACTATCATGTACTTCCACTAAAACCTCTAAGCCTAAGCTCGTTGCATAGCTATATAAATCACGTAAAGCTTCATCCGTCAATGCTGCCACGATCAATAAAATAATTGATGCACCAGCAGCCTTCGCAAATCGAATTTGCACTCGATCCACCATAAAATCTTTACAAAGAAGTGGCTTATCCACTGCACGAGCAACTGCAGCTAAATCTTCAAAGGAACCTTTAAAAAATTCCTTTTCCGTTAATACAGAAATAGCTGCTGCCCCTGCCTGAGCATACACTTTTGCTTGGGCAACCGGGTCAGCACCACCAGCAATTAACCCTTTGGAAGGCGAAGCACGTTTCATTTCAGCAATCACTTGCAATGTGTTTGCTTGCCGTAATGATTGGAATAACGAAGGGCGTTGCTGTTCTGAAAAATTTGCTAAAGGATCAGGCTGCTCTAATAATGCTCCTACCTCTATCCTCTTTTGCTGAAGTATTTTTTGAAGAATATTCATTGTCCAACCTCCACTCCTTTTAATTGATCACTATAAGCTACAACCGTTGCTAATTTTTGTAGGGCTCGCCCACTACTAATACTGTCTTTCGCCATAGCCACACCCTCTTTAATCGTTTCTGCCTGACCATGACCGAATAATCCGATACCGGCATTTAACAATACCGTATCTAAGTAGGCACTCTGCTCCCCAGCCAATAAATTTTTCATAATTACCGCATTTTCATCAGCATTGCCACCGCGAATGGCCTCTAATGGTGCCGAGCGAAGCCCGACATCCTCTGCGCTCAATGAGAATGGAATCAAATCTCCTTTATCTAGTAAAACCAATGTATTTTGCCCTGCTAAGGAAGCCTCATCTAGCCCTTGAGGACCTGATACTACAATGGCACGCTCTCGTCCTAGCATTTGTAGAACAGAAGCATACTCCATGACAAAATGGGGACGATTAATGCCTGTAAATTGTGTTGAAAGGGTTACAGGATTTGTTAAAGGGCCCACTAGATTAAAGATGGTTGGTCGACCCAGTGAACGTCGCACCTCCCCAATCCTTCTTAGTTTAGGATGGACATTCGGTGCATATAAAAAAGCAATGCCCTCTTTCTCCAATAGCTCTACAGTTTGTGGAATTGTCATATCTGTATGAATGCCTAATGCCTCTAAAACGTCCGAGCTGCCAGAGGAAGACGAAATTTTACGATTTCCATGCTTGGCGATTTCAACACCAGCTCCTGCTAGCACGAAAGCAGAGGCAGTGCTGATATTAAAAGTATGAAGACCATCACCACCAGTACCGCAATTATCCATATAATCCCCCTCTTTTACGGGGACATGGCGGGCAAATGACCGCATAGTTGTTGCTAATGCCGCTACTTCATGAGCCGTCTCCCCCTTTATAGATAGGGCTGTTAAAAAGCTTGCGATTTCATCTTTAGGGGTGTCATCCTGAAATATCCATTGCGCCACCTCCAGCATTTCTTCATACAATAAATGCTCCCCTTGCAACACTTTCCGCTGTAAATGTTTCATTCGTTTTGCCCTCCATTATTCGCCAATAACTGTAAATATGCTCGTTCTTCCTCTTCCACCTGCTGTAAAACACTTAATACGTCCGTATATTTTGTAACCGCAATGGTCGATTGCCTATGCATCATTGTCTGTTGCACCACAATGGATTGCCCAGCTAAAGCAAAATCCAACTGCCCATTAAAACCAATGAAGCCGAGAGCTCCGCCAAAAATACCCGCAGGTTGATGCCATTTTTCTAAGTAATGGGTTGCCTGTTCCTTAGGTATCCCTGTAGTTGAATGTGGTGGTAGCATTGCTGCTAATACATCAAGGGCGTGAAGCATCGGCAACAGACGTCCCTCTATTCTAGAAGTCATGTGTAAAGCTTGCTTCGATCTCTCAATACGCATAGCATCAATTACCTGAATGGAATCTCGAAAACAAACAGACTGTAGCTCTTGCTGCACTGCGCTCACAAGGACGGCATGTGATTTTCTAATCTCTAGATGATTGAATAGTTTTCGTTCATTTTCTAAGTCGTCGCTTTTTGTTCCTCCCCGTGGGTATGTTCCCTCTGTTGGGGTTGCAATTACTCGATCTCCTGTTACTCGTATTAGACTGTCAGGAGAAGTTCCAAAAACTACATAATCTTCAAATTCTACATAATACATATAAGCTGCTGGCTTTTTTTTACGGAGCTGTCTATATAACGAAAAAGCGTCTCCTTGAAACTTTGCCATATAGCGCTTCGGTAATACGACTCTTGTCATTTCCCCTTGTAAATTACGTTGAATATTTTGTAGAGCTTTTGTAAATTGATCTTGTGTAGAAGTATCAAGCGTTTGATACTTGTAAGTTGCTTCTTCACTTGCATGCCCCTGTAACAACTGTTGGGCTAAATCCTCCAAGTCAGGCTCTTGTTTTTCCACATCTATATTTGTATGAATCAGTGTCACTTCATCCGTTACATGGTCAAACATAATGATTGTTTCATAGACATGAAAATGAACATCAGGGAGATCCTTTGCATCGGTTGGCAGCATCGATGTTCCTCCATGACCTATATAACCAACGGCACCACCAGAGAACGGAAATTCAGTCGTATTGGAAATGCGTGGCATGAGTCTTTTCAGCAGAGCAAAGAGCTCACCTTTATGGACATAGGTTTTTCCTGTTCGGTAGGAATACTCCTGAATTTCTTGCCCGACACCTTTATATGTTTTTCTTGGATTCGCACCAATAAAGGAAAACCTTCCCGCACCCTCATGCTGGGCTGAACTTTCCAGCAAAAATTTATGCTTACCTTGTAAACGTCTAAAAATTAAAATCGGTGTTAAAGAATCGCCATTGATGGTTTTCATTTTTGTTCTTGAACTCGTGGTTTGCATAGCTTTCAATCTCCTTTTTCAAAGATTCCTTTAGCTAATGTCTAGACGAATGAAGAAAAATTGCACTGTTGAATGAAAATAAAAAAATCCCCTGCAAAAAGGATTATTCCTAATTGCAGAGGACGATCATGACCGCGTTGCCACCTCATATTAGAGCATACTGCTCTCACTTTAATGCTTGCTCCTGATACGTCCATAGCTAATCATTTAGATAGCTATTGCCCATATATCGTTCAAGCATTCCCTATAACGTGGGGATTCACGTTCGCTTTTTTAAAGGCGACTCTCATAAGTCCATTCACATAAGCTACAAATCAGTTCTCACCAGCCACTGACTCTCTACATTGCACACTTATGTTACTACTCTTATTCAACAATTTCTCAGCTATTCTCATCTAAACTCAGCTCATCTGTTCTTAGGCTGACCACGCTCCCGTAGCCTTCTACCTTGACGGAACAAAAAGTTAGCCTTAATTCTATGCCAAACAAATATAATTGTCAATGAATTTTGAAGAATCAAGTGATTGACATGGATTTCAGAAGCTTTTTATATAGGTATATTACCCTTTTTAAATCCCACAAAAAGGAAATACCACTGCTGCTGTTGAAAATTTTCTGAGTATTGACCTTGTAAAAATATCAAGTTATAGTAATTTCAGAACATTTATTTTTTCTATATAACAAAAGAAGGTAGGAACGTCTATGTCCGTTCGTAAAAAGCTAAATCTGGGCTTCATTTCATTAACATGTTTACTCTTCATTTCAAGCATTGTGAGCTTTCTTCAATTTAAAGCTACGCAAAATGATCTAGAAGAAGTGCTGCAAAATCGTATAGTTCAAATGCAATTAACAGTGAAAATTCAGCAAGAACTCGCATCGCAAGGTTTATTTTTACGTTCCTATATTCTAAATCAAAAGGATGAAACAGCTAAAGCTAATTTAGAGCGCTATGAAAAGCTATTACCAGAATCAGTGAATGAACTTTCTACGCTTGTTCGTTCTGATTACACAAAAAATATCATGCAGCAAATCACAGCACTACAAAAAGATTTACTTACTCATTCCGAAGAGGCGGTCCAAGCCTTCAATAATGGAAATGTAGATTTAGCACTCTCTTACATAAATAATGATGTGACAAAAGATAATAAGGAAATCTTTCAATTGACGAAGGAAATGTTAGAGTATCATAATGAACAGCTTCAAAAGGTTGATGCTGAAGTTAATCAAACGGTTGCACGAGCAATTATTATTTCCATCACGCTACTATTGGCTAGTGTCGTTATTGGCGTATACTTTATGTTTTTTGTTAAAAGGTCGATTGTCCAGCCATTGCGTCAGGCTATTGGAGCGGCTGATACATTAGCACAAGGAGATTTAACGATTGATGAGCTGACTCACCAATCAAAAGATGAAATTGGTACACTAGCCGTGGCCGTCAATACGTTAAAGCAAAATCTAACTGGATTAATGTCAAACATCCAAGATAGTGCCTCCCACCTATCAGCTGTCTCTGAAGAGCTATCTGCTAGCACGGAGGAAGTGACGGCAACATCTGATGATATTGCCCAACGAATTCAAGAAAACTCAACACATATCGTTTCATCCGCTAGTGCTTCACAGCAAAGTGCTGTAGCAATGGACGAAACAGCAGCCGGTGTCCAACGCATTGCAGAAGCGACACTAAGCCTTCATTCCAATGCAGAAAGTATGACTCAGCTCGCACAAACAGGAGGAACAACTATTTCCATAGCGAAAGAACAAATGTCTATCATTTCTGTGGCTACCTCTGAAATTGCTACATTAACCGAAAAATTAAGTAAACAATCAGAAGAAATTGGACAAATTACAACCGTCATCACGGCCATTTCAGAGCAAACAAATTTACTGGCATTAAATGCGGCAATTGAAGCAGCAAGAGCTGGGGAACACGGTAAGGGCTTTGCAGTAGTAGCTGATGAAGTACGTAAACTTGCTGAGGAATCCAATCAGTCTGCCAATCAAATAGTTGCCATTACAAAAGAAATTCTGACAGATACACGCAATGTTGCAGTTGCCGTCGATCATGGACTGGCTTCTGTAAAAGATGGGGTAAATAAAATTCACGAGGCAGGGGATGCTTTCTACTCAATCACATCAGCTGTGACTGCATTTACTGAGCAAATTGAAGAAATCTCTGCTACATCTGAAGAAATTTCCGCCAGTGCTGAACAGGTTGCTGCCTCTGTCACGGAAATAGCTAGTGTGTCAAATCAATCAGCGAGCAATTCACAAATAATTGGTGAGTCTGTTGATGAACAAGTCGCAACAATGCAGCAAGTGAACGCGGTCGCTGAGGAGTTAAGTCAACATGCCCAGCAGCTACAAACATTACTTCAACAATTTAAAATATAAAAATGAAAATCTGCTGCTTTTTAGAAAGCCAGCAGATTTTTTTGCATCATAAAAGCAGGGTATAGAAAACAATTTGTTTTCTACCCCTGCCCATTTAAATTATACAGTAGGTTCGTCTGTGCCCCATTGTTTTTTCTCTTTCTTGTGTAGCTGTCCATCTGATTTTTTCATTTCACGAATTTTTAATGAATACCAGATTTGAGCTGCGATACAGATGGAAGAATACATACCTGTAATTAAACCAATCAATAACGCGATCGAGAAGTTTTGAATAGATGGTGCACCGAAAATTAATAAAGCTATAACAACAATAATAACTGTTAGGACTGTATTAACAGAACGTCCCATTGTTTGTCGTAGTGATTTATTTACTATGTTCGCCAATACTTCACGGTCATTAATCGTATCATAACGATCTAAGTTTTCACGCATACGGTCAAAGGTAACAATCGTATCATTAATGGAATAACCAACAATTGTTAACACAGCCGCAATAAATGTAATATCTACTTCTAAACGCATGAAGCTAAAGACGGCAACAATTAAGAATACATCATGCAATAATGAAACAATTGCACCGATACCCATGCGCCACTCAAAGCGAATTGCTACATAAATGATGATTCCAAGTGCTGCAAGTGATAATGCTTTAATGGCATTTTTCACCAATTCCTTACCGACTGTTGGTGATACCGTACTTACAGTAGGCTTATGACCATATTTATCTGTTGTTTCTTTTTGGAATTTTAAAATATCTGCTTGTGATAAATCGGATTTATAACGTACAACTGCAGATGTACTCTTTTCTCCTGAAAGGACAATATCCTCCGAAGGGAAACCGATGCTATCAACAAATTTCGCTACTTCTTCTTGATTTAATGTTTGTTCTGCTTCAATTTGAATACGTGTACCACTAGAGAAATCAATACCAAGGTTTAGACGGAAAATACCCATAACCACTATCCCAGCCACTAAAATGGCTAAAGAGAATGTATAAAATTTCTTACGGTTGTGAACAAAATCGAAACGATCAAATTTCGTTGATAAATCTAATGTGCCAATGTTTTCATCTAAACTATGTTGTTTTGATTTGGCAATACCATACCATGCTGGATTATTGAAATAGCCACTGTTAACAAGGACTCCTAATAGAACGCGAGAACCCCAAACCGCTGTTAAGAAGCTCAATAAAATACTGATAATTAATGTAGTGGCGAATCCTTTAACAGAGCTTGTCCCGAAGTAAAATAGAACGCCAGCTGCTAATAGAGTCGTCAACTGTGCATCGACAATCGCTGATAAAGATTGTTTAGAGCCGATTTGGAACGCCTGCTTAGCAGAATATCCTACTCGAAGCTCTTCTCGAATCCGTTCTGCTGCTAGAATGTTGGCGTCCACAGCCATCCCTATACCGAGTACAATAGCAGCAATACCCGGAAGTGTTAATACGGCGTTAATCCAATCAAATACAACCAAGACTAAGAAAGTGAATACAACAAGTGTAATGATGGATATAAAGCCTGGTAAACGATAGTAAAATAACATGAATAAGAAAATAATTACTACACCGACAATACCTGCAAAAATGGTACTTTTCAGTGCCTCATCACCAAACTGAGCACCAACAGAAGTGGAGTAAATTTCGTCAAGCTTAACAGGTAGTGCCCCTGCATTTAAAATTCCTGATAAATTTTTTGTTTCATCAACAGAGAAATTACCACTTATCATAACGTCTGTAGTATTTAAAGTCTGACTAACTGTTGCTGCTGATGAATAGCGAGGCTTCGCTTTTTGTGATTCCGCTTTATAGGAATCAACACCCTCTTCAAAGTCTAACCATACAACTAATAAATTTTGTCCTACAGGTTTCGCAGCAATTTTACTTGTTACATCTGCAAATTTTTTCGCATCTTTTAATTTTAAAGATACGATTGGGCGATTTTGCTGGTCAAAGGAAGCGCTAGCTCCATTTTCCGTTAAATCATTCCCATCTAATAATAAATTATCATCCACATCACGGAATGTTAAATTCGCAGAAGTAGATAGTAACTTACGTGCCGATTCCTGATCTTCAACACCAGCTAATTGCACACGGATACGGTTTTCTCCCTCAACCTGAATGCTTGGTTCACTAACACCAATCGCATTGACACGGTTACCAAGGGCTGTTGCCGTAGCAGCAACAACTTCCGGCGTGATTTTTTGTCCTTCTTTTAATTCATTTACCTCGTAAAGAACCTCAAACCCGCCTTGTAAGTCAAGACCAAGCTTAATGTCCTTTAAGACGCCGTTTACAGTCGTACTAATTCCAGCTACTAAAAGCACAAGAATTAATAGGAATGCAACTATACGACTTTTTAGTTTCATTGAAAATCCTCCTCGAAATGGTGTAAGGGTTGTCCTTACACGCCAAACAAGTAACTAGCAATACCTTTTGAAACGATTAATCCTCCTTTTCCTTAGAATCATGTTACCTGTGTCTCAAAAAGGTAGCTTCACTTATTTCATTCGTTCATAACGCGCAAGTTTATCTTAGTATTATTAGGTACTAACCTTCCTAATGCAAATAATATCGCATGGGAGGTTTATGTAAGTAAACAGTTTTTCAAAATAAAAAAAGCGCAACACACTTATTATGAAACAGGTTGCGCTTGGTGTCAATTCAACACATATAGGTTTCTTTGAATTCTTGCAAAATTTGACACATCGTCATTTACGTTCTGACTGGACCAAGCAGTAATTGTAATTCTTCTGTATTCAGTTCTTCAAACCAATTATCACTTTGTAAAAACTCTACTTGATTAAATGAGACGATATCAGATGGTGATACCGAGAATATGGTAGCAATCACCTCATATAAGCGTAGTTGATCTACTTTCTTTTTTCGCCATTTTTTTTCAACACAGTACCGCCAAAGCTCTTCTGCCGTTATAGCATCGTAATGAAAATACTTGAACTCTGCTATCTTACTATCAATTGCAGGACGAATTTTTTCAAATAGTTGCTCATATTGCATACTCATTTTGAATCATCTCCAATCAAAGTCGTAACGTAAGACATGCTTGCATACAAATAGTGTAAATGAATTTTTGCGGCTTGAGAAGGGACGGATGGCATGAGTTCTTTTGTACGGGGTACTTTATTTTTAATGTTTGTCATTTTTTTATCTAAACTTTTTGGCTTCTTTTATAGAATGCAATTTATGCGAATTGCTGGTGAAGAGGCAGTCGGCATTTATATGACCGTCTATCCAGCTTTTATTTTCTTCATCTCACTCATTCAACTTGGACTACCTATTGCTGTAGCTAAAATTGTGGCAGAATTACTAGCAAAAAATAAACGCGAAAGCATATTTGGCGTCATGCGTACTGCTATTCTTTGGTCATTTATTGGCATGATCGTTTTTATGCCACTTGTTGCACTTACTATACCATATATTTCTACGACACTCTTACATAATGAACATACAACTTTCACCTTATGGATTGCACTCTTTGCCGTACCAGTATCAGTAGGATCTGGTTTATTACGTGCTTATTTACAGGGGATCGCTAAAATTACACCGACCGCCTGGTCACAAATGATTGAACAAGTTGTGCGTATTAGCTTTATTACACTAATGCTTCCATATGTGGCAAACTATAATAATGCTGCAGTGACGGCAGCTGCTGCAATGGGTATTACGCTTGCTGCAGAGGTAGTAGCATTCCTCTATTTATGGCTGCATTATATAATTTCAAAAAAGAAACTAATTGCGCGCAAAACAAAAATCGAAGGGTATCCTTCATCACCAATGCTCCGTATAGCACTACCTTCCGCAGGCAGTAAGCTTTTTGGTTCTTTCACTTGGTTTTTAGAACCAATCATCTTTTTGAAAGCTTTAACAGTGGCAGGATTAACGGCATCTGCAGCTACCATTCTATACGGCGTTATCTCAGGTGTGTTAGTGCCATTACTGCTATTTCCTGCGTTTGTGTCAACAGCTTTATCGATTGTTCTTATTCCAGCGGTCAGTGATGCCGTCGCTCGTCAGCACACTTCTTTGCTACAGGAGCGGATTTCGGTTTCCTTACGATTATCTTCTTTAGTGGGCTGTTTTGCCGCTACATATTTCTTTGTACATGGTGATGAATTGGCCATGAAGCTTTTCCATTTAGAAGAAAATCGTGGTTACGTAAAAATTTTAGCCCCCATTTTTTATTTTTATTATATTCAAAGCCCTTTGCATTCCATCCTTCAGGCGATTGGCGAAGCTCGGGCTGCGATGATGAACTCTATCTATGGTGGCCTAGGAAAATTATTTGTTATGTTTGTACTTGCCTCTCAGCCAGGTATTCAAGAAAAAGGGGCTGTGGTAGCTATTGGCTTTGGCGTTTTAATGACGTCTTTCTTGCATATCGCAACTGTTAGACAACGGAAAAACTTACGAGCAGGCTTTAGAATGTTTGTCGTACCTTATAGTTGCTTTATTGCCGTTTGTATCGCCCAATACTTCCTAATGCCATTACTATCACTACCATTTATTTTAAACAGTTGTGTCACATTATTTTTATTATTTACGAGTTTATTATTTACCAATCAATTACGTATAACGGATTTCCGCTATATCCGTAAATTAGCCAAGAAAGTTTAGCTTTCTTTTAATTGGATATACAGTCGTTCGTCTTCCCAAATACAGAAAAACACTGTTTTACTATCTGTAATATTATTTTTAGCTAGTTCATTCTTCAACCATTCCACATCTTTATGCATCGTTAATAAATGTCTTTCTTGAATATCTCCATCAATAATTAATGGATAAACAAATGGTTTTTCATCTTTTTTGTAAACGGAAAGATTACCCGAAGGTTCTAAATAGGCAAATGCAACATCGGAGACAGAGGCGATACCACTTTCTCGCAATTGCTGACATAAATCATCCAAATTATAACGGTGTTTCCGCATTTCACTCTCTAATATCACACCGTCTTTTACTAGTAATGCTGGATCACCGTCAACTAAGTCGCGGATTCCTTTGAATTTTAACGATAAATAAGCACTTAGTATTTGTATAAAGAGCAAAATAATAATGGGTAGAATCGCATTAAATAGAGGATTTTTATAATCATCTAACGCAAAGGCAGCCACTTCAGCAATTAAAACAAATACAACTAAATCGATAACAGATAGCTCACCCACTTCTCGTTTACCCATTAATCGAAAGACGATGATGATAAACACATATAAAAAACAGGTTCTAAAAATTATATGGAAATATTCTTCCATCAGTATACACCCCCATAATATCAAGGTGACCTTATTTTTGTTTTTTATACAGAATGATGGTGTCATCTTGCTGAAAAATGATTTTATTCAAGGAATAGTCTTTAGTTGTTCGTACAAAATATAAAGAACGACATACTTTTAACTATAAACAGCAAATAAGGTGAGAAAATGATGAGGAAAATGATTGCTTTCGTTGTTGTTTATATCGTTCTGTTCACGTATCCATTCCTTACTTATGGATACGAAGAACAGACTATACCCGTTCTTATGTACCACCATTTAGCGGAAAATATAAACAATAATACGGTTATTTCACCCAATAATTTTGATAAACAGATGAGAGCACTTAAGGAAGAAGGTTATCATGCGATTTCAGTCAAAGAATTACATGATTACTTAACGAACCAAATCAAATTACCTGAAAAGCCTGTATTGATTACTTTTGATGATGGCTATCTCAGCAATTACGAAAAGGCCTATCCGATTTTGAAAAAATATGACCTACATGCTGAAATCTTTGTTATTGCAAGTCGAATTGTCGACACAGCCAAAGAAATTTCCTATCCACATGAAATTGCCAAAATGAACTGGGATCAATTAAAAGAAATGCAAGATTATATAACGATCCAAAGCCATACTTGGGACTCGCATTATAAATTACCTTCAAAATTCGGTAGAATGAATGGTGCCATTTACGGCCCAAGCTATTTGAACGGACAATTAGAAAGTCAAGAGCAGTACGAAGCAAGGGTCAAGGATGATTTTATTCACTCCAGAAACATCATTAAAGAAAAATTAGGCTATGAGCCCATCGCCATTAGCTATCCATATGGTATTCAATCTGCAACTGCCATTAAAATAGCGCAGGAGGCTGGATTTAAAATGGGCTTTGTCATTCAAAATAAAAATGTCAAAAAGGGTGATGGATTATTTACACTGAGTAGAATCATTGTAAATGGCAATGATTCGGGTGCCGACTTAATCCATAAAATAAATACAATGCAATAAGAAAAGGCTTACAATATGGCTAATACCTATTGTAAGCCTTTTTCTTTTTATAATTACATTTCTTTTTCAACTCGGCCGATTGCTTGACGGTCAAATTTTACACGTACATTATCAGCGATTTTTAATGTTACTGCTGTGTCCTCGATTGCATCAATGACACCATGCATGCCACCGATAGTAATGACTTTATCTCCACGTTGCAAACTACCTTGCATATTTTGTGTTTCCTGCTGTCTTTTTTTAGCTGGACGGATTAAGATAAACCACATAGCAACGAACATTAATAATATTGGTGCTAAGCCTAATAATTGATCCATAATACTTCTTGCCCCCTTTCCAAATCTCACTTTTTTAGTATAGACTATTCCACCATTAAAAAGCGATGGACAAGCCCAAAAATTTTCTCATTTACTAATATTTTTTCTATGATTGACAATATTTTGCTAGAAATATTCACTTTTTACAAAGTTTTGAATGATTTTGCCATACTATGGCTAGTCATTTAGGACATTAGAGTATTTCTAATGCCCTTTTTTATGAAAAACTCGTCCACTTTATTATCCTTACAAAAGTAATTGGTTAAAAGTTTTTCGCATCTGGTCCATTAAAGCCATATTTCTCGAAAAACTCTTCTCGGAAATCACCAAGGCGATCTTGACGAATTGCCTCACGTACTTGTTCCATTAGCTTTAATAGGAAATGTAAATTATGATATGACGTTAAACGAATACCGAATGTCTCTTCTGTACGAATCAAGTGACGAATATAAGCTCGTGAATAGTTTTTACATGTATAGCAATCACAGTTCGGATCAATTGGCCCAAAATCACGAGCATATTTTGCATTCTTAACGACTAAACGACCTTCTGATGTCATCAGTGTACCGTTACGCGCAATACGTGTTGGCAGAACACAGTCAAACATATCAACACCACGAATGGCACCATCGATTAATGAATCTGGTGAACCCACTCCCATTAAATATCGAGGTTTATTTGCTGGCATTAACGGTGTTGTGAACTCAAGAACACGGTTCATAATATCTTTCGGTTCTCCAACAGATAACCCGCCTATAGCGTAGCCTGGGAAATCTAACTCCACTAATGCTTCTGCAGAACGACGGCGTAGATCCTCGTACTCACCGCCTTGAATAATTCCGAATAACCCTTGTTCTTCCGGACGATTATGAGCTTCTTTGCATCGTTTTGCCCAACGTGTTGTACGATCTACTGATTGCAGCATATATTCATGTGTTGCAGGATACGGTGGACATTCGTCGAAGGCCATCATGATATCCGAGCCTAAGTCATTTTGAATTTCCATCGCTTTTTCTGGACTTAGGAATAATTTATCTCCATTAAGATGATTACGGAAATGAACGCCTTCCTCTTCAATTTTGCGGAACTGACTTAGAGAGAATACTTGGAAACCGCCTGAATCTGTTAAAATTGGTCGATCCCAGTTCATAAATTTATGCAGTCCGCCTGCTTCCTTGACGATATCATTGCCTGGACGAAGCCATAAATGATACGTGTTAGATAAGATAATACCAGCATTCATTTCTTTTAATTCCTCAGGAGACATTGTTTTAACCGTTGCTTGTGTCCCAACTGGCATAAATGCTGGCGTTTCAAAGGAGCCGTGTGGTGTATGCACGATACCAAGACGTGCTCCTGTTTGTTTACATGTATGAAGTAATTCATAGCGAATTGCTGGTTGTGTCATAAAAATAAAACCCTCTCTGATCTGAAGTAAAAACAGTACTCCGATTATTTCTTTTTTATTCTTTTGGTCGAATAAACATAGCATCACCAAAACTAAAGAAGCGATATTTTTCTTCTACAGCTTGCTGATAGGCACTTAAAATAGATTCTCTAGTGGCTAGCGTACTCACTAGCATAACAAGTGTTGACTTTGGTAAATGGAAGTTTGTAATTAAACCATCCACCACTGAAAACGCATAGCCTGGATAGATGAAAATAGATGTCCAACCTTGCTCTGGTCGTACCTCACCATCATATTTAGAGCCAATTGTCTCTAATGTACGTGTGGAGGTTGTCCCAACAGCTATTACCTTACCGCCATTACGCTTTACACGATTAATCGTGTCTGCCGCTTCGTCCGTCACACTATAAAATTCGGCATGCATTTCATGGTTTTCAATCGAATCCACACTAACAGGACGGAATGTCCCAAGTCCGACATGAAGAGTAATAAAGACAACCTCTACCCCTTTTGCCTTTACTTGTTCTAATAATTCTTCTGTAAAATGTAGACCCGCCGTTGGAGCAGCAGCTGAGCCACGTTCTTTCGCGTAGACCGTTTGATAGCGATCTTTGTCTTCTAATTTCTCTCGAATATAAGGCGGTAATGGCATTTCACCAAGCTGCTCTAATATTTCATAAAAGATTCCATCGTAATGAAATTCAAATGTTCGTCCACCATGGTCAAGCTCACCTGTACAAGTAGCTGTTAGCAAGCCATCTCCAAATGTGATAACTGTCCCTACTTTTACGCGTTTTGCTGGTTTTACAAGTGTTTCCCACTCGTCTGAACCTGCCAATTGCTTCAGTAATAATACCTCAATATGGGCGCCTGTCTCCTCTTTTACACCCATTAAGCGAGCCGGTAAGACCCTTGTATCATTTAACACCAGACAATCTCCCGCACGTAGCTCATCTAAGACATGTGCAAAATGGTGATGCTCTACTTCATTTGAGCCAGGTGTCACAACCATTAATCGACTAGCTGTACGGTCTACTAATGGTGTTTGGGCAATAAGCTCCTCTGGTAATTCAAAATCAAAATCTTCTACACGCATGAAAAAAACTTCCTTCTTTATGTTTGTTGGGGATACTCATATCCAAAATGTTCGTAGGCTAAATGTGTCGCCACTCTTCCTCGTGGAGTGCGTTGAATAAGCCCAATTTGCATGAGATAGGGTTCATAGACATCTTCTATCGTCACCCGTTCCTCACCAATTGATGCCGCAAGCGTATCTAAGCCCACAGGACCTCCTCGAAAGCGCTCAATCATGTTCGTGACAAGTTTATGGTCAATATGATCAAGCCCTCTTGGATCCACTTGTAACAGCTCTAAAGCTTGCTTTGCAAGACCCTCCGTTATCATACCATCTCCAAGCACTTGTGCATAATCTCGTACTCGTTTCAATAGGCGATTGGCAATTCGAGGTGTACCACGAGAACGTCTCGCCATCTCCATTGCTGCTATTTGCTCAATTTCTACCTCAAATAAATGGGCACTGCGAGCAACAATTTCAGCAAGAGAAATATCATCATAGTACTCTAAGCGTAATAATACACCAAAGCGATCTCTCAGAGGGGCTGATAAGGCACCAGCTCTTGTTGTAGCACCTACAAGGGTAAAGGGAGGTAAGTCAAGTCGTACAGAACGTGCTTCAGGACCTTTTCCCACCACAATATCTAAACAGAAGTCCTCCATTGCTGGATATAACACTTCTTCAATGGCACGAGGTAGTCGATGAATCTCATCAATAAATAAAACATCACCAGGCTCTAGTGAGCTTAAAATCGCAGCTAAATCTCCTGGACGTTCAATTGCTGGACCACTTGTCATGCGAACATTGACACTCATCTCATTTGCTATAACAGCAGCCAATGTTGTTTTACCAAGCCCTGGTGGTCCATATAACAACACATGGTCTAAACTTTCCTGCCGAAGTTTTGCTGCCTCAATGAAAATTTGTAAATTTTCCTTTACTTTATGTTGCCCTATGTATTGGGCTAACCTTTGTGGGCGTAAAGATAATTCAAACTGTTCATCATAGCCACTGGCCTCACTAGCCATCATACGTTCAGACATGCCTCTTCCCTCCTTTTCTTATTTTAATTTTAATAATAGTTGTAACGCTTGTTTCATAAAGGCATCTGTCGTTTCAAGCTTGTCGTTATCCTCAAGCTGTGGGCGAATTTTTTCGAGCTCCTTTTCAGAATAACCAAGTGCCATTAAAGCAAGTATCGCTTCTTCTAATTCGTGTTTATAAGCATTAACGCCAAACAATGGCAGTTCATCTTCTGTACTCGGCAGTTCAATTGTCTCTAATAAAGAGCCTAGCTTGCCTTTTAAATCTAATATCATCTGACGTGCGGTTTTTTTACCTACTCCAGGGAACTTCACTAAAAACGTTTCGTCTTCCCGTTCAATCGCACTAATAACCTGCTGTGGGTTGCCAGTCGCTAAAATAGCTAGTGCCCCCTTTGGACCTATTCCAGATACTAAAATTAACTTACGAAACAGCTCACGTTGATCTAGATTCGGGAAACCGTAAAGCATTTGTGCGTCCTCTCGTACATGTAAATGAACAAAAATTTGTTGTTCTAGTGCTGATGTTCGAAATGCAAACGGATTGGGTGTATTCAATTGCCAGCCAATCCCCTGTTGTTCTAGCACAATATATTCTGGTGTAATACGAGTAATTAGTCCTTTTAAATAATCATACATCTATATTCCCTCACAATCATCGTCTTCGATTATAGCATATAGCGAACGAATGCTCGACAGAAAGTAGTATCCAAAACGCTGTTCAAGACAAAAATGACCGCCAAATGACGGTCATTTCTTCACAAATCTATCAATATCGTACCACAGTTTTGGCCAATAGGTGAGGGCTCGTTTAGTAAATGGTACTAAATAATCTAAAAATACTAGTTGCTGATCAAGTGGCAAATCCACAGCAAAAAGCCATTCTCGCAACAGTTCATTCGGGTATTTTAAACGATGAAGCTTTCTTTTATCAAGTCGTTTCAGCTCTGGTAACTCCGCAAAGACTTTAGCTAAATCATAATCGACTGCAGGTAGTACTCGATGCAACCATAAAATATATTCGTCATCAGCTTCTCCAAGATGCGCCAAATCAAAATCAATTAAACGCAATTGTCCGTCCGTGCACCATAAAAAATTATGATGTACAACATCCCCGTGCAATAGTGTAATTTCTTTTTCAGCTACATCCTCCAAGGCAATTAACTGCAGCGATTTATCACTATAATGCAAAATTTGATCGATTTCTTCTTTCGTTAAGAAAGCCCGAAACTCATTTCTTCTGCTTTTAAAACGCATATGACGCATTTGCCATTTTAAAAGTTGTGAATAGGTATGCAAGCCAGGCAAGCGTTGCCAAGCGATTTTTTTATATGTGTCATGTAAGGCTATTAGTAGTTGAAGAGATTCCTTCCGATCCTTTTTATGAGTAAAATTGGCACCATGGCTTCCTTCTTGCCATTCTTGCACTATGAGCTGCTCATCATCACTCCGGACTAATGGTAGGATAAGGTTAGGTTCAATTCGACCTAGCTGGCGATGAATTGTTCTTACCTTCTCTGCAATCTCTAGTTGTTTTGCTCGTTTGACAAAATAAGTATTCGATCGATATCTATATTTCCAAATATTTGATTTTACCTCTTCGACAATATACGCTTTTTCACCATCGATAAGGCGTCATCCCGCCTGGGAAATAATGCGGTGACATCCAAGGTCCTACTGATGACGGGCACGGCGGTGGACAATGCGTTGGACATGGTGGTGGTGGACAATGACATGGATCCATTTGCCATGCAGGCATTGGCATCGGCATCGGTTGTGATTGACAGCCACATGGTTGTGCATCACAGCCACATGATTTACCCATGTTCATTTCAGGCATCATATTAAATTGTGGCTGCATTTGTTGATTAGGCGTGTGGAAAAATGGTGATGTGGACTCCAAGAAGTCTTCCATCCCGCCCACTTTATTTTCTGGCATCTCAAAGGACATCGGCTGCTGCGGCATCATATACTGCTCGGCCTGTGGCTGCATTGGCATCGGCCACCACATTTGATGATGATAAATTGGTTGATGGCAGCTTGAGCAATGTGGTACAGCAGGCATATGTGGCATGATATGCATTGGCGGTGGTGCTGGTTGTGGCATTGGATGTGGCATTGGCTTCGCTACAGGTGGTGGTGGCGGTGGCGCTGGTTGGATTTGTACTGGTGGTGGTGTTGTGACTGTTTGCTCCATTTGTGGCATGACTAATTGTTGGTGCCAATTCATTTCTACAGGCTGTGGAACCCACATCGGTTGTTGTGGCATCTGCATTGGCATAGGCATTGGTATAGGTATTGGAATCATTTGTGGCTCTGGCATTGGCATTGGAGCTGGCGGTACAATTGGTGGTGGTGGCATTGGCCTTTGTACCTCTTTTTTCGGAACTTCCTTAGGTGTCTCCTTATGCATTTGTGATTCCTTTTTTGGCATTTCTTTATGTGACTCTCTATGTGGCTCTTTGTTTATTTTTTCAGGCAATATAATTTCCATGCCCGGGACAATATAATCTGGGTTGGCAAGATGGACATTGAGCCGCTTCAAATCTTCAAACGAAATGCCGTACTCTTTCGCAATCTTCCACAATGTGTCTCCCTTTTGAACAATATGAATACGCAATTTTTTCCTCCCTTCCTCTCTACGTATCATATGTTCAATGTTCCATTTGGATACAAAAATTTCAACAAGTTAGAAATGCTTCATGGTACACTAACCTATAGGGAATACTGTTTCCATTATTACGGGCAGAGGTGATCTCTTATGAAAAAAATGTTAGGCGAGGAACGCCGACTGCAACTATTAGCGCAATTACAAAAAAGTAAAGCACCTATAACAGGGACAGACTTAGCTAAATTCGCCAATGTTTCTAGGCAAGTTATTGTCAATGATATGACTTTATTAAAGGCGAGAAACGAACCCATTATCGCTACGAGTCAGGGTTATCTTTATATGCATCAGGAGCAATTACAGCAAACTGTTGAACGCACATTACCCTGCATACACACATCTGAGCAAACAGAAGATGAGCTCATGACGATTGTAGATTGTGGAGGCACCGTCAAAAATGTTATGGTTGAACATCCTATTTATGGCGAACTAACAGCCTCTATCATGGTGTCAAACCGTCATGAGGTAAAACAATTTATTGAACGAGTTAATGCCACTCAGGCTAATTATTTATCTGCACTAACAGGAGGCATTCATCTTCATGTCATAACAGCCCCCTCTGTGGAAGTTTTAACGTTAATTGAACAAGCCTTACAGAAAAAGGGCTATTTGGTGACAGACCAATAAAAAAAGCACAGTATTTTCTCATACTGTGCTTTATATCATTAGATGATGACTCGTTCCACTCCTTCAACCTATTAGGAGAGAAATCGTTGTCTTTGTGAAGGGGTAGGTAAAAGGCATTCCTTTTTGGTGCCAAATAAACGATAGCGTTGCTTGGCAAACCGTCTATATAACATATTGCGAATAATTGGGGGCACCAGAATGAACAGATAATAGCAAGGCCAAACCTTCTCCAAATTTTTGGCTATTTTTAAAGCTGCAGTCGACTCAACATATGCTTTCCCATCTTCAATGAGGATCACACTATCTATTTTTTCGGATATATTAAACTGTCGGAGTAATGCTTGACCGACATCACTTTGTAATGACGCAAATTGAAAATAACCTGCTTGATCATGTTTGATAATAAATTGAACGGTGCTATCACAAAAGTTACAGATACCATCAAATAAAATGATCCCACACATTATATTTCCCCCTTAGAGCTATGCTTCGTCAGATGTAAGATACGTAAAGTATGTACCTAATGACTTTACTTTGCAACCTAGTGCAGCAAGTTCTTCCATTGCACCGCGCATCATTGGTACTTTTTCATCCGCTAGCACATCTATCATGAAGAAATAATCACCTAGTCCTGTCTTCAATGGACGCGATTCGATTTTACTTAAATTCAGTTGACGCCATGCAAAGACAGAAAGCACTTGATGTAATGCTCCTGAACGGTCAGTTGGCAATGTAATCATTAAAGTTGTTTTCGCTTGCCCATCAGATAATTCTTGTGGCAAACGTTGATTTTTCTTAGACAGAACAAAGAAACGAGTATGGTTAAAATGGAAATCATGGATATTGGACTCTACTATTTCAAGGCCATATTTTTCTGCGGCAGCTGCATTTCCTACCGCTGCTATACATTGCTCTGGGTTTTCGGATACATATTTCGCAGCGGCTGCTGTTGAAGTTGTTTGTTGAAGTGGCACATGACTGAAACGATAAAATAAATATTTATGGCATTGCGCTAGGGCATGTGGATGGGAATAGACCCCTTCGATGGACTGCCAATTATCCATTTGCGCTTTATTGACCATTAAATGCTGCTGTATTTTCAGTAATAATTCACCTGTTACATATAGTGATGCTTCATGGAATAAGTAATCAAGTGTAAGCGTAACTGAACCTTCTAAGGCATTTTCTAATGGTACAACGGCTAAATCTACCTTTCCCTCTGCTACTGCCTCAATACATTCAGGGATCGTTGCACAGGGTACAAGC
>NZ_JSZM01000006.1:0-174589 GCF_000801965.1 Lysinibacillus sp. A1 | reverse complement strand
TATTGCTATAATTGCTAGAAAAACTGGAAAAACTAAGAATCTGTTTCGAATGAGACAGATTCTTTTTTTTATTGACATATAAAATAAAATATATAATATATAGAATTAAAGACTGAATATTATATATTGTCTTTCAACAAAGGAGAAAGGGGATTATTTTGTTTCAACAAACTTCTCTCTCTTTAATAAGGGGAAAAACCTTTCTACGGCAGGTGCTTGTGCAATATTATGCTGACGGTTTTTAGAGAAGCTTTTCAAGTGAACTTGAAAAACATCGGAGGCATATGTGGAGACGTAATTACTGGTGTAGAAAGGCAATGATTTGAAAGGTTTAGGGGGATTTACAGTGGAGAATAAAGAGTACGATTTACAACGTGGGTTAAAACGCAGACATCTTACAATGATCTCAATCGGTGGAACCATTGGGACAGGGTTATTTCTTGCATCTGGAAATGTTGTTTCAAATGCTGGAGCTCTTGGAGGTCCTATAGCATTTTTAGTGATTGGTATTTTAGTATTTGTGTTAATGAAGGGTCTTGGAGAAATGTCAACCTTCATGCCTATACCAGGAGCTTATACTACCTATTCAGGATTATTTGTTCACCCTGTGCTAGGTTTTATGGTTGGCTGGAATTTATATATTAATGGATTCCTCGGGCTCGGTGCTGAAATTGTTGGGGGAGGGATGATTCTTAATCAATTTTTCCCAAGTACGTCTACCTTTATATTTTGTCTTTGTATTTCAGCTATCATTTTGTTTTTGAACTTAATTGATGTGAAATCCTATGGGGAAGCTGAATATTGGTTTGCCGGTATTAAAGTACTTGCCATCATTGTATTTCTTATCATTGGGGTCCTAATGATTTTCGGAGTGATTGGAGAACAAGGATTTATAGGTTTTTCAAATTGGAACAGTGAATCGATGTTTCCAAATGGTCTGACAGCGGTCATTATTATGATGACTGGTGTAGTTTGGTCCTATCTAGGTGTTGAGACAGTTGTTTCTGCGGCAGGTGAAGCAGAAAACCCGCAGAAAAACGTTCCAAGGGCCATTAATACAATTTTCCTTCGTATTTTAATTTTCTATGTTGGATCTATTACCATCATTGGTTTAGTTGTTCCTTATCAAAATGTAAGCGTTCTAAGTAATGGATATGCTGGTCTTTTAGGTTTAGCTGGCATTCCTGGAGCTGCAACAATCATGAATATTATTATTCTAACATCTTTGGTTTCTGCAGCTAACTCGATCGTTTATTTCCTAAGTAGAACACTGATTGCATTATCAAAAGAAGGGAAAGCACCAAAAGCATTAGGGAAGGTTAATAAACGAGGCATTCCAATGAATGCGGTAATTTTGACATTATTCCTTGGACAGGTTTCGTTGATTACGAACTTTATTTCACCAGATAAAGTATTTATTTGGTTAACATCTATTGCAGGCTTTAATACACTACTTGGCTGGTTTGGTAGCTATCTTTCCCACTATAAATTTAGGAAGTGGTTAGTGAAAAATGGTGGGTCTGTCGATAAGCTAAAATTCAAAATGCGTACTTATCCAATTCCAACGCTACTTTGTTTAGCTGCTTTAATAGCCATTGCCATTTATACAGCTTATAGTCCTGAAACAAGATTCTCATTCTATATTGGTGTTCCTATGCTAATAATGTACTTTATTGTGGGTACTTATTTGTATAAAAAAGGGAAAATCCATGATCCTAGCTATAAGCCATTTTTAGAAGCACATATACATGATAAAGAAATAAAATAATCAATGACATGATCGTTGGTTGCATCCATTTTTCTAGTAAACAATCAGAATGTTAAGAGATTTGCGATGAGTTAAAGGAGATACAGAATAATGGAAAAGAATAATTTACAGTTGGCTATACAATTACGACATGAGTTACATGCGCATCCAGAATTATCAAATCAAGAAGCATGGACGAAACATCATTTAATAGAGTTTCTTAAAACCCATACAAATCTTGAAGTCGTAGATAAGGGGCGTTGGTTTTATGCCGTTTATCACTCAAAAGTAGGCAAAAGAAATATTGCTTTTCGGGCTGATTTTGATGCCCTCCCTATTGAGGAGACGATTGAGCTTTCTTACGGTTCGAAGTTTCCTGATGTTTCTCATAAATGTGGTCATGATGGACATTCCGCAACTCTTTGCGGCTTTGCCCTTGAAATCGATCAGAAGGGCTCTGACAATAATATATTCTTTTTATTCCAACATGCCGAGGAAACTGGTGATGGAGCTGTAGAATGTGCCGTCTTAATAGAAGAAAAGAAAATTGATGAGATTTTTGGCTGGCATAATATGAGTGGCATTAAAGAAAATACGGTTTATGTTATTAATGGAACAGCCCAGTATGCATCAAAAGGAATGTCTATCTATATGGAGGGGGTACCTTCTCATGCAAGTGAACCCGAGAATGGCATAAACCCTGCTTTTGCCATAGCAAAAATTATTGATAGCATTCCAAGCTTGATTGATTCAACAGCGAATAAAGGTAATGTATTATGTACCGTCGTCCAAGTAGATATCGGAGAGAAAGCATTTGGTGTCAACGCAAGTAAGGGCACACTACGATTGACTATCCGAGCTCTATATGAGGAAGAGATGGGTAAACTTCAGCATAAATTGGAAAATCTAGCACAAGCAGAAGCGGAAAAATATGGGCTGAAAATTCGTTTTGATTTTCAGGATGAATTCCCTGAAACGGCTAATCACGAAGAGAGCTCCGATAAAATACGTCAGGTTTGTGGAGAGAAAAATATACCAATGCTCGAGCTAAAGGAGGCTTTCCGTGCTTCAGAGGATTTTGGACATTATACAAAACTGACAAAAGGCTCTTACTGCTATATAGGGAATGGAGAGGATTATCCGAACATCCATACCTTTGAATATGATTTTAAAGATGACCTGATCGTAACAGGAGTCAAATTGTTTAAAGGGCTTGCTGAGCTATAAACATAGATGAAAAAGAAAACAAAAAGGAATCACCGTAAAGCGGGTGATTCCTTTTGGCATTTTGATGTCGCCTGCAATATTTATTGAAACCATAAAAAGAATTTAGCTAATAAAAAAATAGGGACCCCTACAATTATTACGCCTGCCAAGAAATAACAAAATAGCATAAATACATCGAAAATCGCACCGGCTAAATCATCAATGAATTTTAACATTTCATTTCCCTCCAAACATAATAAGTATAGGCACTTACAAATTGCGAAAAGAGAAAAGCCTCAACGTCACAGTTGAAGCTATTAAATCTTACATATTTTTTACTATTCCACTATTAAAAACTAAATCTGTATAAACAATACTAACATTCATCGAAAAGTATAACAAATATTTAGGACTGCTCACATCGATGAAAGGTCAATGATATTGAATGTCACTTATCATCAAAATCATATTGTAAAGTCTTTTTTAAATAGTAATGTTTAAAATCTCTTCCTACTTGATCAAGGGTCCCATAAATTTCATAATCATGATTTTCATAAAAAGTTAACGCTTGAAAGCTTAAGGTGTCAACCTTAATGAAATCGCATGTATTCTCTAAAGCAATTTCCTCAATGGCTGCTAACAATTTTGAACCATATCCTTGACCACGAAATTTTTCATCGACCATTAATGTGTGTATTTCTAACCAGTTCCAGCAAACCTCCCCTAATATGCCACCGAAAATTTGACTGTCTTGATCTGTTAGAAATAAATTAATTTCCTTATAGCGCCCTTGTAGGTCTTTTGGGAAGTGTTCTACATTATATTCATAAAGCATGTGATTAACATAGGATTTATTTTTTGCATCTAATTGTTGTGTGATTTGTAAGGACATCTTTTACTCCTTTAGTTGAAATGGTAAATCGCGTTTCCAAATCATATGATGATTATTTGTTCCCCAAAAATGTTCAAGCACATAGTTTGGCTGTCCGAATTTTTTCTGCCAAACCAGTTGTGCTTGTTTATAGCCACTGTCTAAACAAAAGCTAGGGATGTTTTTCATTTCTAACGTTGTTAGCATTTTCTTTACAAGTCTCGTTCCAATCCCACAACCTTGGTAGTTTGGATGAACATAAACGGTCCCGATTTCTGGACAATTTGACAGGTCTTCCATAATCGTTTTTTGAATGAATTCATTTGACTCACCATACTCGATGGTGCCAATGATTTCTTTTGTTTCGTCATCCTCAGCCAGCCAGAAAAACCTTTTTTGGCCCTGACTTTCAAAGTCAGCAGCTAAGTATTGTTTTTTCGTTGTCCATTCATGTTGTTGATCGTCCACCAGCTCGGCAAGACCTTCTTTAGCGAAAGTATCCTGAATGACATGTAAAAAGAATTGATGTAGTACAGGAGTATCTGCTGGCTCAGGGCGTCTGATGATTATATTTCTCAAAAGAGATTTCTCCTTTTACTGTTTTTAATAGATCTGGTGTATGTCTTTAGTATGGTGACGGCTTGGATAAATGTTATAAGATTACAAACGGATATACAAAATAATTATAGCTGTGCACTTTAAAATTATAACATGTTCTCCTTCATTGGGTAATGATGGGGTATGATAAATGCAAAGCAGTAAGGAGGGAACTACCTATGAATGAAGTATTTAAGGACATAGATGAAGTAATAGAGAACATGCGTAGTTTTATTTCAGAGATTCAACAACAAGATCCTTCATTTTATGGCATATATCCGATGATTTTTCACCAGCCACTAGAAGAAGATGTCAGTCAATTAATGGGTAGCCATTGGCAATTACCGGATGAATATATCTACTTTTTAAAACATTATGTAGTGGAAGGAATTACATGGAATACAGGTGACTATATAAACCTACAAATATACGGGGCTACCGATTTAGTGCGAGGACAGGATGGTTACAATTATAATCCAGTCACACAAGAAATCATTTCTGATTGGCCACAACATTATGTAGTCATCGCTACGGATGAGGGAGATCCATATTGTATAGATATATCGAGAGGGGATACGGCTATTTTCACTGCCTATCATGGCGCAGGGAGTTGGGATTTTGAAATGGCTTATGATCATCTCGTAGCGTTTCTTCAGAGTGTTCTTGTACCATCGAATTTAGAGGAGGAGCAGCTGGAGGATCATTCTAACAATTATTATGAGATTTATATTACCGGCAATGGAAAGGATAAGCTTAAAACTTTATTACTGCTTAAAAAGAGACTGTCCTGTGATTATTCAATAGCTAAAAAATCTTTAGAGCAGTTGCCATTATTAATTTATAGAGGCATCGAAGCGGGTGCACTTCAATTAGAAAAAGAACTACAACACATTGGTGCAGATTATCAAAAAAAGAAAATAAGCTTAGCAGAATTTTTAACATGAGAGATTTGGTAAATTTCATTACATGAAATAAAAACAAGATGGTTTGATTTAATGAAATATGAAAATACCATCAAATCAGCCACCAGATGCGAAATGATTCGCAATTTGATGTGGAATTTTTGATTAGTCCTCAGCCAACTTGCAAAGGAGATCAAGATCATCTGTAAGTTATCTAAATAAACTTCATTCTTTTGCACGAAGTAAAATGCCTTGTATGACTAGTATAGTAGAGTTAACTACAAGCAAGGGGTGGATTTGAATGAAAATTACGAGGGTTAAACTAGTTGTTCATGATGTACAAAAAATGCAGCAATTTTATTGTGAGCAAATGGGATTTGCATTGGTCAAAGGTACAGAGGATTATTTTACAATAGCTGTTGGGGAGAGTGAGATGACTTTCGAGAAGGTCTCTTCTCAAATACAAAAACAATATCATTTTGCTTTAAACATTCCAAGTAATTTATTTCAACAAGCAAAGGATTGGGCGAATGAACGAGTCGGCCTACTTTTTTCGGAAGGTCAGGATGAAGTTTATTTTCAATTTTTAAAAGCCTATTCATGTTATTTTTATGATCCTGAGGGCAATATAGTGGAGTTTATTTCTAGACAGGAAGTGAATCCAAAGCTCAATACAACGACTTTTTCAATCGATCAAGTGTTACATATTGGTGAAATTAATTTAACAACAGATGATATTTTAGCAGTAGCAGGAGAGTTAAATGAATATGGTATAAAGCCAATTAATAACAAAAATATTCAACAGGATTCCCTGAATTTTCTAGGCAACTATGAAGATGGAGCCAATATTTTAGTAGGACCTAGTGCTCGTCTGTGGTATTTTTCAGATAAGATTGCGCAGGTCAGTCCATTATGTATAGAAATAAATGACACTCTCCAATTAATAATGAACGAAAAGGGGCATCTAACTGTCGTACAATGACAGTATCCTAAAATGTAATAAGTGAGTCTTATCCAACGAAAAAACCGTATCAAGCATGACACCAAACAATTGGCTGGAATGCAAAGGGGCTTTATTTGTATGAACGGCTAAACAAGGCAATAGAAATAGTTGACTTAGTACAGGCATCTATCAAACCTTTATCTGTAATGTGATGGTGCACATAGATTTTCAGCGAAAAGGAATTGGTACAATGGGGATGGAGACCTTGTTAAAGCATTGTCAGCAGGAAAATATTATATGGGTTCAATTATTTTGCGCTAAAGGGAAGCAAACATTTTATCAGAAGCTTGGGTTTAAGAAACGTGACGCAAAAATGCCCCTGGAATGATTCTGTTTAATAGTTAATCCATAAAGGAGCTAGAAAGAATAGTGAAAGTAAAATCTCTTAAAATATATGAATATGGAAATCCAAAAGAGGTAATAAGGGTTGAAAATAAAACCATTACACCTCCTACTCCCCATGAAATTCTTGTACGTATGCTAGCAAGGCCGATCAATCCATCTGATCTTATACCAATATGGGGGAAATATGCTCATCGAATCACTTTACCAACAGTACCTGGCTATGAGGGCGTTGGCATTGTTGAAGCTGTCGGATCGCTTGTTTCGCCCAAGCTTCTTGGTCAGCGAGTGCTACCTCTACGGGGAGAGGGGACTTGGCAAGAAGTGGTAAAAACCCAAGCTGAATTTGCTGTAGCGATCCCAGCTGACATGGATAATTTTACTGCAGCACAAATGTATATTAATCCTCTTACAGCTTTAGTAACTTGTACAGAAGTTCTAAAATTACGATCGAGTGATGTTTTATTAGTGAACGCTTGTGGCTCAGCTATCGGACATATTTATGCGCAATTTGCGAAATTATTAGGTTTCCAGCTAATTGCGGTTACAAGAAATGGTCGGCATACGGATGCCTTACAGCAACTTGGTGCCAACTATGTCATTGATACGTCCTATATGCCCCTGTATGAGACGGTGATGGCATTAACAAATGGGCGAGGAGCAGATGCTGCCATTGATTCCATAGGAGGAGATGCTGGCAATCAACTTGCATTTTGTGTGAAACCTGGTGGGAATTTTTTAGCTATTGGTCTTTTATCAGGAGTACAGGTAGATTGGGCAAACATTGTGAAGGAAGCAAGGGTCCAGGCTAGGATGTTTCATTTACGACATTGGCAACTTCAGTCGACAACAGAAAAATGGCAACAATTTATGCAACATCTAATCAACCTTGTACATAATAGGTCATTAACAATGATGAACGTAAATGCGTACTTTCCATTATTGGACATTCACAAGGCAATAGACGCCGTTGAATCTAGCCATACTAATAAAGGGAAGGTTTTTTTAACAACCTAATAAAAGGAGAACACATGAACAACACTAGGCGAACAGCTGAATTTTAAGCTAGTTTTGTTAGTGTGTTTTTTATTGGGGAGAATTTATTGCGCGAGGAAATGGCTCTACAGGGGCTCATTTCTTATCAGGGGGAGCTAAGGGGAATGCTCCATTATCAAGTGAAGTTCTGATTAAAAGTGTTCGGGCTAGTTTTGTGGTATAATTTTTTGGAATATAAAGGCTTGAAGGAGTGAGGACATTGTTAAAAACAGAGGTATTTGAACAATTAAAAACGGCAATGAAAGAAAAAGATATTTTGGCAAAGGGTGTATTATCTCTTTTAAAATCGGCTTTAGATTTGGCTGAAAAGGAAAAGGGAGAGGCTTTAACTGCTGATGAAGAAATGGCCATTGTAAATCGAGAGGTCAAACAAACAAATCAGGCTTTAGAGGGTGCTCAAAAGGCTGAACGAGCAGATTTAATTGAGAAAGAGGAAGCTAAATTAGTACTCTTGAAATCATTCTTACCAACGCAATTATCGGAAGAAGAGATTGCTGAAAAATTAGTAGCCGCTGGTGTTGAAAAAGGAATGAATATGGGAGAGGCTATGAAAATTGCTAAGCCATTACTTTCTGGTCAAGCTGAAGGTGCAGTGATTTCAAAAGTTGTGAAAAGTATTATTGCTTAATCTTCTACCTTCTTGGTAGAAGATTTTTTTGTTCTACTAAAAAACCGCTACACCTTTTTCAGGTATAGCGGTTATGTTTATTTATAATTTAAATTTCTGGATGATATGGCGAAGTTCCTGTGCCATCTCAGCTAAGTTATTTGAGGAGGCAGTAATTTCTTCAATACTTGCAGATTGCTCCTCGGAGGCAGCTGCTACGTTTTGAATATTACCTGATGATTGTACAGCTACGACTCCCACTTGCTCAACAGAAACAGCAATACTGCTAACTCCTTCGTTGATATTGGCCATAATGTTATTCACATGATCCATTTCCTTCGTCAGGTCTGTGATATGGGCATAAATATCAGCAAATGCTTCACCTGAGGCGTTGAAGGTTGTAGAGCTTTCAGCGAGATTACTACTGCTAATCGCCATTGATTTTACGGCTTGAGCAGATTCCTCTTTAATCGTTTCAATACGTGTACGAATACTATTTGTTGCATCTAATGATTGGTCTGCTAGTTTACGTACTTCCTCTGCAACGACCGCAAAGCCCTTTCCATGTTCACCTGCACGAGCTGCCTCAATCGAAGCATTTAATGCAAGTAAATTGGTTTGATCAGTAATCTGTGTAATTAATGTGACAATATCTCCAATTTCATTCGTGTACGTACTTAAGCGTTCTACAACAGTTGCAGATTCTTGAATAGCTTGAGAAGTAACAGCCATTTTTTCAGTGGCATCTTTAATCGTAGTATTACCTTTTTCTGAAATAGCTGACGCATCGAATGCCTTTTCAGTTACATCCGTAACGCTAGTAACAACCTCAGACATTTTGCCTGAGATGGATGTAATATGACTTTCGACTTCTTCAATCGAATAGGTTTGTTTTTCTGAACCGGCCGCAACTTCTTGCATAGAAGAAGTAATTTGCTGTATGGATGCACTTGTTTGCTCAGAGCTTGCCGTTAATTCCTCAGACATTGCCGCCACTTGCTCAGCATTTTGAGCAATTTGCTGAATTAATATACGTAAATCCTCTGTCATATTTTCAATGCCAGACGAAAGATGAGCGATCTCATTGGAGCCCTTTATTTGAAGCGGTTCAACTGCTAATTCTCCCTGTGCAACTTGTCCTACATATTGAGTCATTTTTTTGATTGGTCTCGTAATGCCTACGCTAATGAAGTAAGCAACGATAATGCCTAAAATCACAAAAATAACCGTCATAATAATACAAATCCAAATTGTTTCTGTTTGAAGTTTAGAGATAAAGGAAGCGTCCATATCTAAACCAAAAATAATATCTGTATCTTTGAATGGGATGAATATAGATTTATGAATACCATACTCATCTTTATAAATATCACTTGTTTGAATCGTTCCAGTGTTGATAGCTTCACGCATTTCTACACTAAATTCATAATCTTGCTGATGATTGTCCGTATCACTTAAAGCGACGATATGCTCTTTCCCATTTGCATTAGATAGCACATAGGCATTTTCAATATCGTATTTTTTAATTGTTGCATTCAATTGATCTAATAATTTTTTATATTTATCAGGACTACCATTATCCGCAGCCTTGACATCATTTTTATCGATATTTTCAAATATAGTGCTCGATGTTATTTCTAATGTCGATTCAAATTGTTTAATAACAAAATTGTCGATAATGCGATAGGAAACAGCAAACATGACAATGCTAAATATCAACGAAATAATGGCTATCGGAATAGTAAAGCTAGCAATATATTTATAGAGTAAAGAACTCTTAAATTTATTGACGATACGCAATTTGAGACGCCTCCAATACTTGAAGCTTTTTCTGTAAGAATTGAATCATATTAGGGATATGCTCAGTCTCCGTATAAGGTGAAATGGAGAAGAACTTTGCCGCAGCCACTGGTACAAGTTGTGTTGTATCATTTGTACGAACTGTGCAAACTCGAGTTGTATCACCAAAGAATACTTCGTCTCGACCTTCTCCGATAATCTCAAATAAAGAAGCATTGATGGCATTAATACGTTCAATTTGATCTTGTGAATAGTGACCGTCTTGTTCTGCTTGCCAGTTCAAGCCATCAGGGTATAAACGGAAGGCAGTGACTGGACCAATATTCATTTCATTGACAACCTGTAGGCTTGGTATTTCTGCAGCTAATTGTGCACGGAATGCTAAATTCACGCGTACATAATTGGCTAGTATTTGTTGATAGCCTTCCTTACCGAATGCTTGTAAAGCAGCCAAAATGGCAATAGAGCTACCCATGCGAGAGCATTCTAACGTATAACCTGTATGATAGGAGCCGTAGCCACGATTACCAACATAAGGTGTATCAAAGTCCTCAATATCTAATAGCTGTAAGCTTTTACCGTCTTTAATTAAGAATAAGCTTGTTAAATAAGGGGTTTGTCCAAGTTTTTGGAAATCGAAGCAAAGGCTATCCGCAATGGCTAGATGCTGCATACGTTCATGGATTTGAGACAGACCTTGTAATACATCCTCTTCAAATTTAAGTGGGTTATTCTTGAAATCATAATCATTGAAAAATGCATAAAAACCACCTAAAGCTGAGTCAGCATGAATATGTACTGGTTGTAGGTTGTACTTTTGCTCAAGGCTAGTTGTAACTTCTTTTACAGCCTTTACATCATCAATACCAAATTGATCTGTTGCCCCTGTAGTTGCTACGACATAGACAGGAATACCGCCTTTTTCAATGACCTCAGTCATGCGTGCACGTAAATCTTCTACATCCATGGAGTGATCTTCGCCTGCTTTTACACGTACTAGATGTTTACTGCCAATTCCTACTGCTTCAATAGATTTTAAAAGACTATAATGAGCGTTTTCTGAAGCAAAACAATATAAATTATTAGGAATACCATCTTCCTTAGCGTGTGGGAATTGCTTTGCAATAGCTAGACGTAAACCACTGAAAACAGCCCCTTGACCGCCCCATGTAGTATAGCCAAAGCTTTTCGTGTAATCATAGCCTACTAATTTAGACATCATAGCTACTACCTTTACCTCACACTCAGCAGCAGCAGGTCCATAAACATCCCATAAGTTATTGCCATTCAGAAGGGCATTTGTAAACTGACCTAATACGCCAGGAATGCTGGCCATTGGCAAAACATTTGTGACAAAGTTACGTGTATGGTAGGGATGCCCTTGCATTAATTCTGTTAATTCTTCTACCACTTGATCGAGGCCAACGCCAGTTGTCGGTACTTGATGGTCCTGCATAAGCTCTTGATAAAAATTAGCAGAACGGTCTTTCATTGGACCTAGTGTCGTTTTATTTGGATCCTTTAACTTATCTAATGAAGAAACAATTTTCTCTAATAAGGATAAAAAATTCTCTCTTTGTTGAATATTTCCATCTTCGCTCTGGAATAATTGTTGGATATTTTGCATCATCATCATCCTTCGTAGTTCATATTTCCTCTATTTTTAATTGAATAAAAATAGGTCCTTATACTAAAAGTATAATAGCATATTTTAGCAGAGATGGTGATTATATTTTACTGAAAAAATATATATTAACATTTCCGAAAAATCTAACATTGAGAAACTTCGTTGTTTAACTTTATATTAAGGGAATATAGGCTGTGTAAAATTTGTGAGGGTGAAATGGTAGGAGAGTAAATAATATAAAATACTATAATGTTAATATTATAGTGAATGAACATGATATTGCTGCTTCGTGACTATTATTGACTAAGGAATCTGTCCTATAGTAGGCACAGATTCCTTAGTGTTTTTTTATTAATCGTTTTTGATGGTTAAAAGTTCATCAATCGTTACAAATGTGTAACCCTCGTCCATTAATGTCTGTAAAATTTTCTCTATGGCCTGTAATTCATTACCCGTAGAATCATACATAGGGTGCATTAAAATAATGGAACCTGGTCGAATGTTTTCTTTTACATACCTCACTTTTTCATCAGCCTGTGTGAAAAACGTATCAGGTTCTAAGTTCCATGTAATCGTCTCTCGCTTATGTTTATTTAAATAATAAGGGAATCCAATTAGTTTTTTGCCATATGGAGGTCTTACTACGATTGATTCCGTATAGCCAATATCAGCTATTAAGTCATCGGTTTTTTCGATTTCATGTTTAATAAAGGCAGGACTCTTTAATACCATACGCTTGTGTGAATACGTATGATTTCCAATTTGATGACCAGCCTCAGCAATTTTTCTCGCCTCCTCAGGCTGTCCTTCGATATCCTTTCCGATTAGAAAAAACGTTGCTTTCACTTGATAATCGTCTAGTAACGATAAGATAGCATCGGTATTTTTAGTTGGTCCATCATCAAATGTCAACGCAACAACTTTGTCATTTGTCTCAACTTGAGAGGTTAGGTTTCCAAACAATTGATATTTGCGGGCATTCATTAGTTTATAGGCTGAAAATGTGAAGGCAAGTATTACTACGATGACAATTCCACTATAGGCGAGCTTACGTTTCATTGATATTTCTCCTTCTGATATGAATTTGTGTAGCTGAATTAATTGTTTTAAATGTATGTGATCACGTATTCTTTTTCAACGACCTTCTTTGTTTGAATAACAAAAAAGTAACCATACTATATCGGAGGTGAAGACATGTATAAATTACTATCACATAACGATTTAGATGGTGTAGGTTGCGGGATTCTAGCTAAGCTAGCGTTTAACGATCAGGTGAAAATACGATATAACTCTGTTACAGCACTTGACCGCGAGATCGAGTTCTTTTTGGAAAATGAACAGTCCAAATCTTTTTTATTTATTACAGATCTTTCTCCGAATGAGGGGAACGAAAAAAGAATTGATGATTACTTTCAGGCTACTGGGAATGTGCAGCTTTTAGACCATCACCAAACAGCCCTCCACCTCAATCAGTACGAGTGGGGTAAGGTTGTAATGGAAGATGAACAAGGCCTTTTAACGTCTGCCACATCATTATTTTATCAATATCTTGTCATGCATGGACTATTAGAAAAAACAGATGTTCTAACAGAATTTGTTGAGCTAGTGCGACAGTATGATACATGGGAATGGGAAAGGAACGGAAATTTTCAGGCGCAACGATTGAATGCACTCTTTTTTTTAGTGTCTATAGAAGAATTCGAAGAGAAAATGCTGGATCGATTAAAAAGTCAGCCTCATTTCGACTTTGATGAATTCGAAAAGAAAATTTTAAGCATGGAAGAGGAGAAAATAGAACGTTATATTCGCCGAAAAAAACGTGAGCTAATTCAAACAAATTTAGGTGACTTCTATGGTGGGGTTGTTTATGCGGAATCTTATCATTCTGAGCTTGGCAATGAATTAGGGAAAGAAAACGTTCATCTTGATTATATTGCCATGATTAACATGGGGAGTAAAAGAGTTTCCTTCCGTACGATACATGATCATATTAATGTGGCGGCCATCGCAGCCTTGTTTGGTGGAGGAGGGCATCAAAAAGCAGCTGGGTGCTCATTAACAGTGGAGGCATACAAGCAATTTGTGCTAGAAACTTTCCACGTAGAGCCCATTCCTGAGGACGCAAAAAGAAATCGCTATAACCTTAAGGGCACCACCTTTGGAACCTTCTATAAAAATCACCACGATGAATTATTTCTTCTCTATTCAAATAATGAAATGGATTGGATCATTGAAATAAATAAAATTCCGCTTGAGCAAACCTTTATGAGCTTTAAAGATGCCGAATGGTATGTAAAGCGATATTACCAGGCTTGGCTAGTAAGGGATGATCTATTCGTGGACTATTTAATGCAAGAAGTAAATAAGGCTCGTCATCTAAAATAAAGGGATTGAATAATTCCTTTAAATACATATTGATTTTGTCCAACCTTCTTTCTATTCAGGTTATATAATGCTTCTTTACTAACTACAATAAATCATAACTATTTATAAAAAAGAGGTGTACTTGTTGTCCGATGATATCTTTCGAGTTGTAGATTTAAATAAGGAAAATCGAGGACGCAAAAAATGGGGAATTGTTGTTGTATTCTTATTAGTCTTAGTAGTTAGTAGTTCTTCTTTGCTGTACTGGTTATGGGATAGGGAAGTAGATTTTGAAGCTTATAAAACAGAGGTAGGGGAAACAGCTAACAATAGTCTTGGGCGTTTAACGTTAAATGAAGTGATCATGGATGACAATCAAGTTTTATTAAATGCAACCTTCGAGCCTGCTAAAGAGTTTAAGCCAGATCATCAGGTGTTTTTCTTTCCCCAAATACTTGTTAATGGTAAAGATTATATGGTTCGTAATGGAGGTCAGTCTATTGCAAAATCTGCAAATGTTTATACCATTTATAATAGCATCAAAATGGATGATTTCCCGACAGATGAAATTTTAGAATTGGATATTCGTTATAAAGATTGGAATGTAGAAACACGCATTGAAAAGCCGTGGGAATTTCAAGTAGAGGCATCACAAGAGCAATTACAAGAAGATCGACATATTTTTCCAATCAATAAAAAAGTCAAACATATTGATCAGCAAGAGTTAATGATTGATCGTGTAGTTTCCACCCCTATCTCTACTACTATTTATTTTCATTCTGAGAAAAGTATTGTCAATGAGGCTCTACTCTTTAAAATTCAGTCTAAAGGTGGGCAATCATGGACTTTTGAAACACCCTATCCTTTAAATAAAGAAGGGACAAAGTGGGGAAGCCGTTTGGATGGACTATACTTATCTGAGAAAAATTATACGTTAGTTCCTGTCGATAAGGATGGGAGTAGACTTGATTCCGCCATTAAAATAAAAAAAGATTAGCGATGAATGAAAATTTACAAACTCTTAATCTGAAAGGATCACCTTTCCGTGTAAGATGAAAAAAAAGATATGGAAAGTAGTTGAGAGTTTGCGAACGCTATGGGAGATTTTTTATGTTTCATTAAAATTAGGTTGTACGTCATTTGGGGGACCAACAGCTCATTTAGGTTATTTTCAACAAGAATACGTGCAAAAACGTAAATGGCTATCTGCCCAAGATTATAGTCAGCTTGTCATATTGAGTCAATTTTTACCAGGGCCTGCATCTAGTCAGGTGGGAATGGGGATTGGCTTATTAAGGGGTGGTTTATTAGGGAGTGTACTTTCATTCCTGGGCTTTACGCTACCCTCTGTGTTGTTATTGATGGTATTTGCCTATATTTCCATGTATACAGAGTTAAAAATGGATTGGATACATGGTTTGAAGTTAGTAGCTGTGGCAATTGTGGCACAAGCAATATTTGATATGAGTAAAAAATTACTATCAACAAAATTGCATGGGGTGATCGCTATAATGGCGCTTATCATCGTGCTATTATGGGCCCATCCGCTGGCACAAATAACAGCCATTTTACTAGCTGCTTGTATCGGCTTTCAACGAATAAAAAAAAGTAACGAGGGCAATGCACCTTTAGCGATTCATATGCCTATTTCTAAATCCACTGGTATTGCTTTATTAAGCCTTTTCTTACTATTGCTCTTTGGGTTACCGATGATGAGTACTTTGTGGAATCATGAATGGGTAACAATGCTTGAGAAGTTTTATCTAGCAGGGGCACTTGTATTTGGTGGAGGTCATGTAGTCTTACCTTTATTAGAGGCACAGTTTGTTCAAAGTGGACAAATGAGTACTGCGGACTTTTTAGCAGGCTATGGTATGACACAGGCAGTTCCAGGGCCATTATTTACATTTGCAGCTTATATTGGCATGGCTATTGCTGGTGTGCCAGGAGCGATTATCGCCACTTTGGCAATTTTCCTACCAGCATTTTTGTTAGTAATAGGGGCCCTCCCTTTTTGGTTCAGCTTAAGCCGTAATATCCGACTAAGGGGAGCCATGTCAGGAGCCAATGCGGCAGTCGTCGGAATTTTGGTCGCTGCCTTTATCCATCCGATTGTGACACAAACTATTCAAAACGGATTAGATGTTGTCTTTGTCGCTGTATTCTTATGGTGTTTAATGCGCTGGAAGATGCCACCTTACTTATTGGTGCTTTTAGGTATAGTAGTCGGTATTATTTGTTATACATGAATTGAACTAGTAGGCTAGAGGGATTTCTTTGGCATACTAGTTTTTAGTTTGTAGAAAAAATAATGGGGAAAAATATGTGTAAACCCACTAGATGGTTTCATAGCGTTCCTTCTATTGATTCGTTATAATGTAGAAATGGAAAAGACTTAACGAGAAAGAAGGGAAAGCTATGGCACGAGGTGTTTACATTCATATTCCTTTCTGTCATCAAATCTGTAATTATTGTGATTTCAATAAATTTTACTTTAAAAATCAACCAGTGGATGAATATATAGAAGCACTTGGGAAGGAAATGGCGCTTGCAACGCAAAAAAATCCAGAAAGCTTTCGTCATATCGAAACCATTTTCTTGGGTGGAGGTACACCAACAGCATTATCGCCACAGCAATTGGACAAACTTCTAACATTAATTCGTACGTATATTCCAATGAATAGTGTGACAGAATTTACATCAGAGGCGAATCCAGATGAATTGTCTGCGGAGAAATTGCAAGTTTTGTTTGAGGGCGGTGTCAATCGACTAAGTATGGGTGTGCAATCCTTCGATCAGGGACTGTTACAAAAAATAGGACGGACACATAGTAACGAGCATGTGTATGAAACAATTGCTTTGGCTAAAAAAATCGGCTTCCAAAATATTAGTATTGATTTAATGTATGGATTGCCAGGCCAAACAATGGCCCAATGGAAGGACTCATTAGAAAAAGCATTAGCCCTTGATTTACCTCATTTCTCTGCTTACTCCCTTATTGTGGAGCCAAAAACGATTTTTTATAATCAGTATGCAAAAGGAAAGCTCCTTTTACCAACAGAGGATTTGGAAGCGGATATGTACGATGTTTTAATGCAGCAAATGGAATTGCATGGTCTTCAACAATACGAAATTAGTAATTTTGCAAAGCCTGGTTATCACTCGGAGCATAATAAGATCTACTGGGATAACGATGAATATGCTGGCTTTGGTGCTGGTGCCCATGGATATCTAGCAGGTGTACGCTATTCCAATCACGGACCTTTAAAAAAATATATGGAAACTGTCTTCGCAGGGGAACTTCCAATTGTCCATGAGCATGAAGTATCACAGGCTGAAAAAAGAGAAGAGCAAATGTTTTTAGGACTGCGTAAAACTGAGGGAGTTAAGCACAAAATATATGAAGAGAAGTTGAAGGTACCGATCGTAGCTCATTATGATTCTGTCCTGAAAGAGCTAGTATCAAAAGGACTTTTAGAACATGATGATGTGGGTGTTCGCCTCACAAGAAAAGGGCGTTTTGTGGGTAATGAGGTATTTCAACAATTTTTGCTAGAAGAATGAGCGATATCGTTGACATAAATTGTGGGATTTGATAATTTAATAATAGTATTAGCACTCCTCTTAGTTGAGTGCTAACAGAGGTGATAATCATGCTAACAAATCGGCAGTTACAGATTTTGCAAGTAATTATAGATGACTTTATTTTATCTGCACAGCCGGTAGGTTCTCGCCAAATCTCCAAAAAACAAGGGATTACATTTAGTCCAGCCACAATTCGAAATGAAATGGCGGATTTAGAGGAATTAGGCTATTTAGAAAAAACGCATACTTCCTCTGGTCGAGTGCCTTCGGAAAAGGGTTACAGATTTTATGTAGATCATTTGTTGAGTCCTCAAGGTATTAACTCGAGAGACATTCAACAGATCCAATCGATTTTCAATGATCGACTTGTAGAAGTAGAGCATATTATCCGAAAGTCAGCCAATATTCTATCAGAGCTGACATCTTACACTTCCATACTATTAGGGCCTGATGTTCAAAGACATCGTGTCAAAAGATTTTCGATTGTACCACTGTCAAGTGATACAGCAGTAGCGATTATCGTGACGAATAATGGACATGTTGAAAATCGCTTATTTAATTTACCACCAGATTTTACCGCTTCGGATTTAGAAAAAATGGTCAATATCTTGAATGATCGCCTAATAGGTGTGTCATTAGATGAGCTCCATAAAAGTCTAGAAGCTGAAGTGTTGGCAGTCTTACAGCAACATGTTCGATCAGCGGATGATTTTATTCATGCACTTGTAACAGCGACCATGCAAAATCCAGAAAGTAAGATTTTCTATGGTGGTAAAACGAATATGTTTAATCAACCTGAGTTTCATGATTTAAATAAAGTCCGTATGATATTGGACTTAATGGAAACGACCAGCCAAGTGCAGTCATTATTCCATCCAAATGAATCAGGCATTCATATTCGAATAGGCTCTGAAAATAAACAGCTAGAAATGGAAAATTGCAGTGTCATTACCACTACGTATTCTATTGGTGATGATCAACAGGGAGCCATTGCTATTATTGGCCCAACACGCATGGATTATAAGCGTGTGGTGGCATTATTAGACGTAATACGCTTAGACTTAACACAAGCATTTATGAAGAATCGTAGTGAGTGATTATGAGGAGGATTCAAGTGACGGAAACAACTGAAAACAAAGATTTAGTACAAGATGATGTACAAGCTGCAACGACAGCAGAGGAAGTAGAGCGCACAGAGGTTCAAGAAGAAGTTGAATTATCAGTGGAAGAACAATATGAGGCGAAACTTGCTGAATTACAAGCAAAGCTAGATGACGAGGAAAACCGACACCTACGTCTACGTGCAGATTTTGATAATATGCGTCGTCGACAACAACTAGATCGTGAGGCTGCTGAAAAGTACCGAGCGCAAAGCTTATTATCGGATTTACTGCCAGTCCTTGATAATTTTGAGCGTGCATTACAGGTGGAGACAACTTCTGAAGAGACTGCATCTATTATTAAAGGAATTGAAATGGTGTATCGCTCGTTGCTAGACGCAACAGAAAAAGAAGGTCTGCAAGTGATTAAAGCAGAAGGTGAGCAATTTGATCCAAATATCCACCAAGCTGTTATGCAGGAACAGGATAGTGAAAAAGAGACGGGTGTCGTCTTACGCGAGCTACAAAAAGGATATATCTTAAAAGATCGTGTTTTACGCCCAACTATGGTATCTGTGAACGAATAGTCTTAGCACTATTTAGTCAATTAAAATTAGTGAAAAAACGCATCCTTTGCGTCGAATTAATAGGAGGAAATTTTAATGAGCAAAATTATCGGTATTGACTTAGGAACAACAAACTCTTGCGTTTCTGTACTTGAAGGTGGCGAACCAAAAGTAATTCCAAATCCAGAAGGAAATCGTACAACACCATCTGTTGTTGCATTTAAAAATGGCGAACGCCAAGTTGGTGAAGTAGCAAAACGTCAATCAGTAACAAACCCGAACACAATCATCTCTATTAAATCAAAAATGGGTACAGCTGAAAAAGTAACGGTGGAAGACAATAACTACACTCCACAAGAAGTATCTGCTATGATTCTTCAATACTTAAAAGGTTATGCAGAAGATTACTTAGGTGAAAAAGTTACGAAAGCAGTAATTACAGTTCCTGCTTACTTTAACGATGCACAACGCCAAGCAACAAAAGATGCTGGTAAAATCGCTGGTCTTGAAGTTGAGCGTATCATCAATGAACCTACAGCTGCAGCACTAGCTTATGGTTTAGATAAACAAGATCAAGATCAAAAAGTATTAGTATTTGACCTTGGTGGTGGTACATTTGACGTATCGATCCTTGAGTTAGGTGATGGTGTTTTTGAAGTATTAGCAACTGCTGGTGATAACAAACTAGGTGGGGATGACTTCGATGACGCAATTATCGAATATTTAGTGGCTGAATTCAAAAAAGAAAACGGCATTGATTTATCAAAAGATAAAATGGCCATGCAACGTTTAAAAGATGCTGCTGAAAAAGCGAAAAAAGACTTATCTGGTGTAACATCAACACAAATCTCTTTACCATTCATTACAGCTGGTGAAGCAGGTCCATTGCACTTAGAGATTTCTTTAACACGTGCGAAATTCGATGAAATTACATTACCATTAGTAAATCGTACAGTAGGTCCAGTACGCCAAGCATTATCTGATGCAGGTCTTTCAACTTCTGAACTTGACCAAGTTATTCTAGTTGGTGGTTCTACTCGTATTCCTGCTGTACAGGAAGCAGTACGTAAAGAAACTAACAAAGAACCTCACCGTGGTGTAAACCCAGACGAAGTTGTAGCAATGGGTGCTGCAGTTCAAGGTGGCGTTTTAACAGGTGATGTGAAAGACGTTGTATTACTTGACGTAACACCACTTTCACTTGGTATTGAAACAATGGGTGGCGTGTTCACGAAATTAATTGACCGTAACACTACAATCCCAACATCTAAATCACAAGTATTCTCTACAGCAGCTGACAACCAACCAGCAGTAGATATTCACGTCCTACAAGGTGAACGCTCAATGGCTGCAGACAACAAAACATTAGGTCGCTTCCAATTAGCAGATATTCCACCAGCACCACGTGGTGTACCTCAAATCGAAGTAACTTTCGATATTGATAAAAATGGTATTGTATCTGTAAAAGCGAAAGACCTTGGTACAAATAAAGAGCAAACAATTGTAATCCAATCTGATTCAAGTTTATCAGAGGCAGAAATTGAACGCATGGTAAAAGACGCAGAGGCTAATGCTGACGCAGATGCTAAACGTAAAGAAGAGGCAGATCTTCGCAATGAAGCTGACCAATTAGTATTCCAAGTGGATAAAACAATTACCGACCTAGGTGAGCAAATTACAGAAGACGAGAAAAAATCTGTAGAAGATGCTCGTGATGAATTGAAAAAAGCACTTGAAGCTGGCGAATTAGAAGGAATTAAAGCAGCTAAAGAAAAATTAGAAGGTGTTTTACAGCCATTAGTTATGAAAGTTTATGAACAAGCGGCAGCAGCTGCTCAAGCAGCACAAGGCGGAGAAGCAGACGCTGGTGCTGGTAAAAAAGATGATGGTGTTGTAGACGCTGATTTCGAAGAAGTAAAAGATGATAAATAAGAATTAAACGTACAGTAAAGTGAAAAAGCCAAAGACCGCTTGCGGCTTTGGCTTTTGTCATGATGTAAGGTTATCTTCCTAGTAAAGGTACCAATTAAGAAATGCTTGCATACGTTAACACTGCTAGGAAGTAAAAACCTCAAATTTATACAGACGAATACTCAAAAAATAAGGCAGTTTTATCGACTGCATGTTACAATAGATTTTATGCAAACAGAGCGGAGTGTGAATCATGGAGAAACGCGATTATTACGAGGTGCTTGGCCTAACAAAATCGGCAACAAAAGATGAAATCAAAAAAGCATACCGTAAACTATCAAAGCAATATCACCCTGACCTTAATAAAGAGCCGGGTGCAGATGAAAAATTCAAAGAAATCGCTGAAGCATATGAAGTATTAAGTGATGATCAGAAAAAAGCACGCTACGACCAATTTGGTCATGAGGACCCAAATGCTGGATTTGGTGGTGGCTTTGGAGGCGGCGGCTTTGGCGGCTTCGAGGATATTTTCAGTTCATTCTTTGGCGGTGGTGGACGTCGTCAGGACCCAAATGCGCCACGCAAAGGTGACGACCTGCAATATCGCATGAATATTAAATTTGAAGAAGCTATTTTTGGGAAAGAAACAGAAATCGAAATCCCTAAAGATGAAACGTGTGAAACTTGTCATGGCTCCGGAGCAAAGCCTGGTACACAACCTGAAACATGTTCGACGTGTAATGGTGCTGGTCAAATCAACCAAGCAGTGGATACACCATTTGGTCGTATGATGAACCGTCGTTCTTGTACAACTTGTCATGGGACAGGGAAGATCATTAAAGAAAAATGTTCAACTTGTCGTGGAGAAGGAAAAGTTCAAAAACGCAAGAAAATTAAAGTGTCCATTCCAGCTGGTGTCGATGATGGTCAACAAATTCGTGTATCTGGTCAAGGTGAGCCAGGTATAAACGGAGGACCAGCAGGGGATTTATATATTATGTTCCGTGTTCAAGGTCATAATGATTTCGAACGTGATGGAGATGATATTTATTTCGAGTTGAAATTGACATTCCCACAGGCAGCACTGGGAGATGAAATTGAAGTACCAACTGTTCACGGTAAAGTAAAACTACGCATTCCAGCTGGTACACAGTCAGGTGCTCAATTCCGTTTAAAAGATAAAGGTGTAAAAAATGTTCATGGCTATGGTACGGGGAACCAGTATGTAACCGTGAAGGTGATGACGCCAGAGAAATTAACGGAAAAACAAAAGCAATTATTACGAGAATTTGCAGAAATTAGTGGCGATATCCCTGAAGAGCAAGGAAGTTCACTATTCGATAAAATTAAGAAAAAATTCCAAGGTGAATAATTAGAGGAGCTGAAGAGCTACGTGAAGTGGTCAGAATTATCCATTCATACAAAAAATGAAGCGGTAGAAGCAATTTCGAATATTTTGCATGAAGCAGGAGCAAGTGGTGTTGTTATTGAAGATTCTGCAGAGTTTGCGAAGCCACGTGAAGATCAATTTGGTGAAATATATGCGCTAAATGAAGAGGATTTCCCGAAGGATGGCGTCATTGTAAAAGCTTATTTATCGGAGTCTAGTTTCTTAAATGAAACGGTCGAGGAAATTAAAGCAGCCATTACAAATCTAACGAACTTTAACATAGATATTGGTGAAAATGTAGTATCCATTGTTGAGGTTAATGAGGAAGATTGGGCAACTGCATGGAAGCAATACTACCATCCTGTCAAAATTTCTGAACGCTTTACCATTGTCCCAACATGGGAGCAATATACACCTGTCTCAACAGATGAATTAATTATTGAATTAGATCCAGGTATGGCATTTGGTACTGGAACACATCCAACTACAGTGATGTGTCTACAAGGTCTTGAAAAGGTCATCAAAGAAGGCGATACGGTTGTTGATATTGGAACAGGGTCAGGCGTATTGTCTATCGGAGCGGCACTACTTGGGGCTAAAAATGTGCATGCCCTCGATCTAGATGAGGTTGCAGTTCGCTCTGCACAAGAAAATGTTGCCTTAAATAAAGTAGAGGACAAAGTAGCTGTTTTCCACGGTAACCTATTAGATACGGTTAAAGAACCAGCAGATGTGGTTGTCGCAAATATTTTGGCAGAAATCATTATGTCCTTCACTGACGATGCATTTACAATTGTGAAACCAGGTGGATTATATGTCACTTCAGGCATTATCGGTGCCAAACGCGATGATGTTAAAGTAGCTCTGGAAGCTTCAGGCTTTATAATTGAAGAAGTATTATTAATGGAAGATTGGGTAGCGATCATTGCCCGTCGACCACTATAACTTGATGGAGGAAGCGCCAAATCGTAAGCCATGTGCTGGCGATTTGGCGCTTTCATTTCTTGCTAGAAAGGATTGTGGAGCATATGCAACGATATTTTATTGAAACAGCCATAGAGAATTTACGGATTAGTGGAGATGATGCAAGGCATATTGAGCGAGTGATGCGCATGAAACAAGGCGATCAGATTGTTGTTGTTGCACAAAATATTGCTCATATTTGTACGATTACAGGATTTGAAGGTGATGAGGTAGTGGTTGACGCTACTGGCGAAACTATCCCTTCATCGGAGCTACCTATTCAAATAACAGTAGCTTGTGGCTTACCAAAGGGCGATAAGCTAGAGCTGATTACACAAAAAGCGACAGAGCTTGGCATGTTTGCCTTACTGCCATTTGAAGCGGAACGCTCGATTGTGAAATGGGACAAGAAAAAAGGGGCTAAAAAGCAAGAGAGATTGCAAAAAATTGCAAAAGAGGCGGCGGAACAAGCCCATCGTACACATATTCCAACAGTGTATGAACCTGTTACATTTAAACAATTGTTACAAGAAATAGACCAATTTGATGCCGTTTTTATCGCAGACGAAGAGGATGCAAAAGCTGAGAAACGCACACGATTTGCGGACAAGCTTAGACTTGTGCATGATCAAAAATTAACATCAATGCTTATTATTTTTGGTCCAGAGGGTGGCATTTCTCGTAAAGAGTCAGAGGCCTTGTTACATGCTGGTGCTCAAACCATGTCGTTGGGACCAAGAATTTTACGTGCAGAAACAGCGCCACTGTATGCGTTGTCTGCCATCTCATATGAATTTGAATAAATGCTATGCTAACGATGAGTAATAGGGAAGCCACCTAATTTTATTTAGGTGGTTTTTTTATGAGTTCCTTTTTGAACAGGAGGCAGATTTAGTATTCAGGCTCAAAAATTCCAAATTAAATATGGAAGAGAACAAGTTCAATGTCCATATATAGATTTTATTGCTACATATTCTAGCGATAGGAGAGCTCACTAAAACTATAAATTGAAAAGAGGTAATTTTTTTGAGTGAACAATTTGATAGTCAGATTCAACCGATTCAACCTTGTCCAGTAACATCAACTGAACAAATCCCATTAACGAATGATTTTACGCAACTAATAGCTACACCAGTAACAGCGCCAACTATTAAAATTCCAGTAGTATTGGCAGAGCCAACTTTACAAATCGTTGTAGAGTCAGATATTACCCTAACTCCAGCAGCAACTGAAATCAAAAGAGTAAAAAAACATGTCTTTCTCAATCAAGTGAAGCTGGTACCAGTTAACTTTGCACGAATTGCTGGTACTGACTATTTCAGAGTAACAAGAGCTAAATTATTTGTAGCAGGCCATATTCGTAAAAATATCGAATATGCTTCATCCGCATGTAGTGGTGCACTTCGTGACAGAATTGCTGACGTTCCGTTTTCTGGTTTTACAGATCTTACTTTCCCACAAACAATTGGGGGCTCTACACCAATCTTAGGAATATCCGAGTTTGCAGAAGCGAACTTCCTAAATGAAGCGACTCAAATGGATGCTCGTCTTGATAAGGCTTTCTTCCAAAATCTTGTGAAATACAATGAACAACCATTTGGTGAATTAGTAGCAGCGAACTTCTTTGAACTTGATTTTTCACCAATTATGGCAGCACCAGAATGTACATTTAGCACATTACGTGAAAAAATCGTATTAGAATTAACTGTAAAAGTATTGCAAGTTCAACAAATTCGTTTGGGAGCTGGAAGTAGCGTAGTAACTCCTGTTCTTCCAGGACTTACACCACCAGTTTCACCACCAGTTAATCCTACTCCTCCTTCTGAATTTTGTTAATCGCAACTATTGAATAAAGTCATAACAAGGCACTAATCAAAATTCATAATTTTTTGCTGGCAGTTGACAGTTCGGATTTTATTCGGACTATTAACTGCCTTTTTACATCCAAAAACGAATGGACCATACAAAACGTATTAAACTGAGACTTCTGTGACAAATAGGGAAATCAAGCATACTATAAATTGTAATTAGAATGGCAATCTTTCCATTAAAGATGAATGGATATAAATGTACCTAATATTGTTTGGGAGTGAACGAATGAATACTCCATGGATTAACTTTAGAGAGATGAGAGAAGTATCTTCTAAGCAAAATAAATATACGGATTGGGCGTATCAGACAAAAGATAACGAATCTTCAGGAGATGGAAAGGAAAGCAATTCTCGACTTAGTGAAATAGAAGATGAATCACCTACAACGGATTCGATAGCTATCCCTCCTGACATACCTAGACCATCAGAAACAACCGATGAGAAAAACAATGAACCTCCACTAGGTAACGATGAGAATTCTTTGGAGGACGATGTAGTATCCGATCAAGACTTAGTATTAGATGAAGGAGAAATCGAATCTTTCCTACAAAGTGATCAGAACCTTGAAGAGAAAATAGCTTTAATAGAGCGATCAGATGCCAATAAAGACCTACCCATTTCAGCAGAGACGAATAGGGAGGAAGAAATCGCACCTTCGCCAAATATTGAAACTGGTGCTATTGAGGAATCAATTTTAACAAAACATGTACTCGTATCTACAGAAACGAATAGGGAGGATGTTGAAGAAATCCCATCTGATTATGATGAGTCCCGGGTGGAAGAACATGATTTAGCAACTCACTCAGATGCAGAATCTACAGTCGAAAATAAAAGGCACTTTGAGGACACTGTGGATACGGAGAAAGACAATCCCATTCCAAAATCGTTGTATGGAGAGATATACTCCATTACTAAAAAATGCCCGTTTTCTACGTATGTAGAGATTAATAATTTTCTCCATGCTCCTATTTATGGTGAACATGTTCAAAATACTACATTCGAATTTCTGGATAAAAACGATCATCTAACTCCACAATTTGAAACAAAGCTTTTCCATACGACAGCAGATTATCCTGACCATCCTGAATGTCGTTTAGTTCGGTCAGACATTAATCAATTGATTTCAATCATGAAAACTGATACGAATGATAAAAATAATATGCAGCATCGTCCCTTTCAATCAGTGGTCACTCCTGTACATAACTCACCATCAATTGAAAAAGGGGAAGCCAGCTCTTACGCATCTGATTTAATACATATTCGAGTACCTGTTGTAGTTGGGGAATATAAAATTGAACTATGTCTTGAAGAGATTATGGCATTTGAAAAAGGGATTGTAGGCGTGAAAGAAATCTCGAATAAGGTAGTGCTTACCAACTGTAGATTTATACCTATTCGTTTATCCCAATCATTAGAGAATGGAACATGTACAGCAGTAAAGGGAAAGTTATTGATAGGAGGCTATATACAGCAGAATATTGAATATACAGCATTGGATTCACAAAATGAGTCAATAACTCATGCCAATCGATTAAGTCAGAATATAGTTTTAGAATTAATTATCCATATGTTACAAGTGCAAAAAATCCTAGTTCTATATGACAGTCCACGCCTTGGGCAATAATAGAAGTTTTTTCACTCAGCATAAAAGTTTCTTTTCTAATATATACGTCCATATATAGTTTTAATTGCTACATATTCTAGCGATAGGAGAGCTCTCTAATACTAAAAATGAAAAGAGGAATTTTTTTTGAGTGAACAATTTGAAAATCCAAATTTACCTTGTCCTGTAGCATCAACAGAGCAAATACCATTAACGAATGAATTTACACCAGTAATTACTACACCAGTTACGGCACCAACTATAAAAGTTCCAGTTGTGCTGGCAGAACCAACATTGCAAATCGTTGTAGAGTCAGATATTACACTTACTCCGCCAGCAACTGAAATCAAAAGAGTGAAAAAAAACGTATTCCTAAATCAAGTAAAACTAGTACCAGTTAGCTTTGCACGAATTGATGGTACAGACTTCTTTAGAGTAACTAGAGCTAAATTATTTGTAGCAGGCCATATTCGCAAAAATATCGAATATGCTTCATCAGCATGTAGTGGGGCACTTCGTGATAGAATTGCTGACGTTCCATTTTCTGGCTTTACAGATCTTACTTTCCCACAAACAATTGGAGGTTCAACACCTATCTTAGGAATTTCCGAGTTTGCGGAAGCGAACTTCCTTAATGAAGCGACTCAAATGGATGCTCGTCTTGATAAGGCTTTCTTCCAAAATCTTGTGAAATACAATGAACAACCATTTGGTGAATTAGTAGCAGCGAACTTCTTTGAACTTGATTTTTCACCGATTATGGCAGCGCCAGAAGGTACGTTCAGTACATTACGTGAAAAAATCGTATTAGAATTAACTGTGAAAGTATTGCAAGTGCAACAAATCAGATTAGGCGTTGGAAGTAGTGTCATAACACCAGTTCTTTTCGGGCTCACGCCTCCTACTAGCCCTTAATAATTACTAGTTACCTTAATAATTCAAATCAACCAATAAAATGGGTTGCCTATATTACTAGGCAACCCATTTATTATTGATTATTTAACTGTCTCTAAAACACGTACAAATTGTCCTTGTGAATGTGGGTAGCCTGCTTGTGTAATTTTCACCTTTACAAGCTGTCCGATAAGACTTTCAGGACCCTCAAACACTACTTTTAAGTAATTATCTGTATAGCCCGTTAAAAGGCCTTCCTCTTCACTGCCATCATGTACAAATTCTTCAGGAATAACTTCTAGCACTTGATCTTCAAAACGAGAAGCATACTCTTTAGCAAGTTGATCATTTAGGGAGATGAGTCGGTGTACACGCTCATTTTTTATGTCTTCATCAATTTGATCTTCCATACGTGCAGCAGGAGTTCCTGTACGTGGAGAAAACGGGAAAACATGTAGTTCAGAGAATTTATGATCGCGAATAAAGTTGTATGTGTCCATAAATTCTTCTTCTGTCTCACCAGGGAAACCGACAATTACATCAGATGTAACAGCTAAATCAGGTAAGGCTTCATGTAATTTCGTTAAACGTTCGCCGAAAAATTCCATTGTATATTTACGACGCATACGTTTTAACACCGTATCAGATCCAGATTGAATGGGAATGTGTAAGTGATTCACGACAATTTTAGAATCACGTAATACGTCAATCACTTCATCTGTCAATTGGCTAGCCTCAATGGACGAAATACGGAGACGCTTTAATCCTTTTACATTGGCTTCTAGATCACGTAATAATTGGGCAAGGTTATAATCCTTTAGATCTTGACCATACCCACCCGTGTGAATACCTGTCAAAACTATTTCAAGATAGCCTGCATCTACTAATTGCTGTGCTTGATGTAATACTTCTTGTGGATCACGAGAACGCATTAAGCCACGTGCCCACGGGATTATACAAAACGTACAGAAGTTATTACAGCCCTCCTGTATTTTTAAGGAAGCACGTGTGCGGTCTGTAAATGCTGGTACATCTAATTCCTCATACACACGATTTTTCATAATATTACGTACGGCATTAATTGGCTGACGCTCAGCACGATATTGGTCAATATAACCAAGTAATTTTGTGCGGTCCTGCGTACCAACAACAATATCGACCCCAGGAATTGCCATAATTTCTGCTGGCGAAGTTTGTGCGTAGCAACCTGTTACACATATCACTGCATCTGGATTTTGTCGAATTGCTCGACGAATCACCTGACGTGATTTCTTATCTCCAGTATTAGTAACTGTACATGTATTAATGACATAAACGTCCGCTTGTTGATCAAATTCAGTGCGATCATAGCCTTCATCTTTAAATAGCTGCCAAATGGCTTCTGTTTCGTAGTGGTTTACTTTACAACCTAGAGTATGGAAACTCACGATTTTTGATCGCTCGTTACTCATAATTTATATCATCCTTTCAACTTCACATTACCTTGTGTTTCTTCACATTTAAATTATTTTGTAGTGTACATATTTTAGATACGTGATTTATGATAACATAATCCTTTTAAAATCAATACTTTAAAGATTTTTTTGTGAATGTTTTTGTCCTCTTTTTTGGGGGACTAATTGTTTTACTAGTGGGTAAACTATACGGAAATGAAAGTAGTTCAAGGATACCATTACTTGAAACTACATGTATCTATTAAAAAAAGCTAATTTCACAAGAACAACACCAGTAATCATTTAAATAGAAAGAAATTAGACGGCAACGTGAAAAAATGGTATGATTCGAAGAGGTACGTACATCTTGATTAAAGAAGGAGCGTTAAAAAATGGAACAAAATTTTGCGCGTATGATCGATCATACATTATTAAAGGCTGAGGCAACAAAGGAACAAATTGAAAAACTATGTGCGGAAGCGAAGCAATTTAATTTTGCCTCTGTATGTGTAAATCCTACTTGGGTAAAACAAAGTAGCGAATTATTACAAGGTTCAGACGTGTTGGTTTGTACGGTTATTGGATTCCCTCTTGGTGCCAATACATCAGCAGTGAAAGCATTTGAAGTAAAAGATGCAATTGCGAACGGTGCAAATGAGGTAGATATGGTCATTAATATTGGTGCATTAAAAGATAAAAATTATGATCTTGTACAAGCTGATATTGCTGCAGTTGTGGAAGCAGCTAAAGGTAGTGCACTTGTAAAAGTCATCATTGAATCATGTTTATTAACAGATGAAAAAAAAGTAAAAGCATGTGAGCTTGCTGTGGCAGCTGGTGCTGATTATGTGAAAACATCTACTGGTTTTTCAACTGGTGGCGCAACTGCAGCAGATATTGCCCTAATGCGTAAAACAGTAGGTCCTGATCTTGGTGTTAAAGCTTCAGGTGGTGTTCGTAGCTTAGAGGACATGAAAAGCATGGTGGAAGCAGGAGCAACTCGTATTGGTGCAAGCTCTGGCGTAGCCATCATGAATGGTTTAATCGCAGATTCTAATTATTAATTATTTCTTTTAGTGTGTACAAGCCACTAGCTCAGTAAGAAGCTAGTGGCTTTTTTTCATATAGAATAATACCTTCTATCATCACATATACTCCACTGACGATTTTGAATACAGAAAGGAGGATGTCATGTTTACACAATATAAGTATTGGAAGCCTTATATTAGTCCCTTTGATCCCTGCAAGCCTATCGAAGTAAAGTATTATGCTACACCACCACAATTATATATGGGTTTTCAGCCACCTGGACTTCCCCAATTCCAAACACCAAGAGAGGCACTTATGGCAGGAACACTATGGCCACAATTATTTAGTCCCTATCCATTTCCGACTAAAAGGAGGGATGAAGCATGACTAAAAAGATGCCGCCTGAATTTTATACCCTACTGGAAGAAATTCAGGCAATTGATTTCGTCATTGTTGAGTTAAATCTCTATTTAGACACACATCCACATGATTATGCTGCCATTCAACAATTTAATGAAAACACTGAAAAAAGTATGAAGCTCAAAGTCAACTTTGAACAAAAATTTGGGCCATTAATGAATTTTGGAAGAAGTTATTCAGATTATCCTTTTAATTGGGTTGATACCCCATGGCCGTGGCAAGTATAACATATTATTAGGAGGAATTTATTCTTGTGGTATTATGAAAAAAAACTTCAATACCCTGTAAAGGTTAGTACTTGTAACCCTATGCTTGCAAAATTTTTAATTGAGCAATATGGGGGTGCTGATGGGGAATTAGCTGCAGCACTTCGTTATATGAATCAACGCTATACGATCCCTGATAAAGTGGTTGGTTTATTAACAGATATAGCGACTGAGGAATTTTCACATTTAGAAATGATTGCTACGATGATTTACAAGCTGACAAAGGATGCTACGCCAGAAATGTTAAAAGAAGCAGGATTAGGAGATCATTATGTAAATCATGACAGAGCTTTATTCTATCAAAATGCCTCTGGTGTGCCATTTACAGCAACTTATATTCAGGCAAAAGGGGACCCAATAGCAGATTTATATGAAGATATTGCCGCAGAGGAAAAGGCACGTGCCACATATCAATGGATTATTGATTTATCTGATGATACCGATTTAAATGACAGTTTGAAGTTTTTACGTGAACGTGAAATTGTCCATTCCCAACGTTTTAGAGAAGCGGTAGAAATTTTAAAAGATGATAGAGATCAACAGAAAATCTTCTAAGAAAAAGTGGTTGGCTGTATCAAGGGGGCTTGAGACAGCCTTTTTACTATTAGAATGGGTAAACTAATTCTGAGGGATTAAAAGCATATTGGAAAGTTTCATCCTGTTCCTCACTGTATTGTGAACAGTCGGAGGATTATTTACATAAAATCATATTATAACTTTTCACTATGAAAATCCTTCATTGTTTGGAAAATACAATGTATTCAAATATGACCTCATTGTTCTTGTATAATTTAGACAAAAATAAAACCAAAAATTCACTTGATATTTTCGCACACTTTCTATTGACCATTATTAGACAATACGATATAATTTTTTAGTACACAACAGAAGGTTATTTGCCTAATTGTGTATTGACGTGTGTTCGGAGGGAGGGAAAGAGAGATGTCAAAAACTGTCGTTCGCAAAAACGAATCGCTTGAAGATGCTCTTCGCCGCTTCAAACGTACTGTATCAAAAAGTGGTACAATTCAAGAAGTTAGAAAGCGCGAGTTCTACGAAAAACCTAGCGTAAAACGTAAAAAGAAATCAGAAGCTGCACGTAAACGTAAGTGGTAATTTAATTTCCCATTAAAAATCCCTACGTTCATAACACGCAATCGTATGATTCACTGAGCAGACAAAGATATACCTGGAATTAATTACAGCTGTAATTAATTTCAGGTATTTTACATTGCTCGTTTTACGTACATATGAAAAAGCCGGATGAATATCATGTAGATTCATTCGGCTTTTTTGTGTAATACTAAGTAATATAAGCAATAGGTACATATAGACGAAATAATTTTTTAGATTTGTGAAACTTTTTACATGTTCGACCGTATATACAGAGGAGAAGCATGTTAGAAGGGAGGGAAAAAGGTGCGAAAACGGAGAATCCTTAGTTACTTACTAGTGATTTGGATGACTTTTTTGTTAGCGTTTCCATTAACTTCGGCTTTTGCAAGCAGTAAGGTCTACCACGTTCCTATTCATAATGAAGTGGAGCGAGGGCTTCACGCATTTTTAGAACGAGCTTTTAATGAGGCGAAAGAAAATAATGCGAAAGCGATTATCTTAGATATACATACGCCTGGCGGATTTGTAAATGCAGCAAGTGATATCGCCATGCTTATGGATGCAACAGATATACGGACGATTGCTTTTATAAATAAGGATGCCCATTCAGCAGGTGCTTTTTTAGCCTTACATGCGGATGAAATCTACATGGTACCCAATGGAACAATCGGTGCAGCAGCTGTTATCGACTCAGCAGGTAATGCGGCTGATTTGAAAGCAAATAGTGCATGGCTTGCTCAAATGTCGGCAGCAGCGGAGACATCAGGTCGAGATCCTAAGTATGCTTTAGCAATGGCTGATTCGAGTTATGAATTGCCGGAGTACCGTGCGGAAGGAAAAAATCTATTAACGCTTTCAGCATCGGAGGCATTAAAGGTCCAATACTCAGAGGGTACCGTGAAAAATTTTCAGGAACTTTTAGAGAAAATAGACTTACAAGACAGTGATGTCGTTCCAATCGAACCAACATTCTCTGAGAAATTGGCTCGTTTTATTACAAATCCAATCATTGTTCCAATTTTATTATCCATTGCAAGTCTAGGTCTTGTAATGGAACTCTATTCGCCAGGATTTGGAGTTCCGGGTATAATGGGATTATCAGCACTCGGTTTATTTTTCTTTGGACATATGGTTGCAGGCTTTGCTGGCTATGAATCCTTATTGTTATTAATTATTGGTTTAGCACTTGTTGTTGCAGAGTTTTTTGTTCCTGGTGGAATTGTTGGTATTTTAGGTGGTGTGCTCATAATACTAAGTTTATTACTGGCAGGTGCAAATATTATGCAAATGATAATAGCAATTCTCATTGCGCTTGTAATAGCGATTATAGGAATGGTGATTCTGATGAAATTTTTCGGGAAAAAACTGCATGTTTTGAACAGGCTGGTGCTAATGGATGCAACTACGACAGAAGAGGGCTATGTATCCAACGTCAATCGCACAGAATTGTTAGGAAAAGTAGGGACTACACTTACTCCTTTACGTCCATCGGGTACAATGGTTCTTGGCAGTGAACGCGTTGATGTTGTATCAGAGGGCGGCTATGTCGATGCAAATAAACATGTAGAAATCATTAAAGTTGAAGGCTCACGTATTGTCGTGAGACAAACAGAAAAAGAGATGGAGGAATAGAAAATGGGTTTTGATTTAGCATTAATTGGTCCTATCGCTGGACTGGTTATTTTATTCATTGTACTAGCGGTATTCTTTACCTTTGTACCAGTAGCACTATGGATTTCTGCACTGGCTGCAGGCGTCCGTGTTAGCATTTTCACATTAATTGGGATGCGTTTACGTCGTGTAATTCCGTCTCGAATTGTAAATCCGTTGATTAAAGCACATAAAGCAGGTTTACCTGTTACGATTAACCAGCTTGAAAGTCACTATTTAGCTGGTGGTAATGTAGACCGAGTTGTCAATGCATTAATTGCTGCTCACCGCGCGAATATTGAATTATCTTTTGAGCGCTGTGCCGCGATTGATTTAGCTGGGCGAGATGTATTAGAAGCAGTTCAAATGTCTGTAAACCCAAAAGTTATTGAAACACCATTTATTTCAGGTGTAGCGATGAACGGGATTGAGGTAAAGGCTAAAGCCCGTATTACGGTACGTGCCAACATCGAGCGTTTAGTCGGTGGTGCTGGTGAAGAAACTGTTATTGCCCGTGTAGGGGAAGGGATCGTTTCTACAATTGGTTCAGCAACTAGCCATACGGAAGTATTAGAAAATCCGGATATGATTTCACAAACAGTTTTATCAAAAGGTTTGGATTCAGGAACAGCCTTTGAAATCTTATCCATAGATATTGCCGATGTAGATATCGGTAAAAACATTGGTGCAGAATTACAAATTGAACAAGCGCAAGCAGATAAAAACATTGCCCAAGCGAAGGCCGAAGAGCGTCGTGCAATGGCTGTAGCGAATGAGCAAGAAATGATTGCCCGTGTTCAAGAGATGAAAGCGAAAGTTGTAGAAGCTGAAGCAGAAGTACCTCAAGCAATGGCAGAAGCATTACGCTCAGGTAATCTTGGTATTATGGATTACATGAACTATCGTAACATTCAAGCTGATACGGCTATGCGTGATTCCATTTCAAAAGTAAGCAACGATAAACCAGAAACAAACGAACCAAATGTTTAATAACGGAAAGGAGCGGAACTAACATATGGAACAATTAATTATTTTTGCAATAATTGCCATAGTCAGCTCTATTTTCGGAAAATCAAAAAATAAAAAACCACAAAAACCGATGCCTCCTTTTAATAATAAGGATACACGTGTAGAGTCACCTGTTTTGGAAGAAACTCCGCAACGTCATCAAAAACCACAAAGTTTTGAAGATTTTGCTCGAGAATTTATTGGGGATTGGATTCCAGAAAATGAAAAGGTTCAAGACACTAAAAAATATGTTGAGGAACAAGTGAAGAAAGAAGTACCAAGCTATGTTGTGCCACCTGTCACTCCAGCTGATGTGCCACACCGTTCGTCTACACGAGAGCGAAAAGGACGATTAGCAGCTGGGAAGGAAGAAGTGAAAGCAACTGGGACACATTCTCCTTTTCAAGTTCCACAATCAAAAAATGCTCTCATGCAGGCTGTGGTAATGGCTGAAATATTAGGTCCTCCAAAAGCAAAAAGAAAATAACTAGCATGTCCTCCTTTTTCGATGCATATATTGCCGAAGAAGGAGGCATTTTTTTTATGAAAAAATTATTTCAATTAACGCCACTACTTGAATTGTCCGAATATGAATCATTAAAAATCATTGGACCTTATCGTTTTATTCATGCAGATGCAACGACATGTTCGTTTGCTTATGCAGATTATCATATTACTGTTACTGCGGATCTGGTGAAGATTCATGCACTAAAAGAAGAAATGCTTCATCTTTCTGTTGAAAATTTACAAGAGATTCATATGAAAATGACAAAGAATATGGGTGTGAGCTAAAATGTGGAATAATCGGCCAATCATTATACGTATAAAGCGCCATGAAAATGTTCATCCTTTTATTCAAGCATTGCACGCACAACATATTCCGTTAAAGCGTGTTGTCTTTAGAGAACAAGAGGTTTCATTTGAAACAACGATGCATCATTTACCAAAAATTCGCCGTATACGAAGAGGCTTTCGTTTGAAAATGGCTGTTTTTTATGCGGATGAGCTGCAAGTTTTCCGAGCTCAGGTTTGGACTTTGCTTGGTTTGGCTTTGATGATTGCCATCCCAATAATTGGTGCGCAAGTGATTTGGAAAGTAGACATTGAAGCAGCGACACCTGAATTGGAGCAGCGCTTAGGTAAAACCTTTCATGATACATTTCAAATAGAAACACCACTTTCTAAAAAAAATTTACCTTCTAATACTGTTATACGCCAAAAGCTACTAGAACAGCATCGAGAGCTCTCTTGGGTGCATATTGAAAAAAATGGTGGACGCGTGGTACTAAGACCACAGGAATCACCTAAACAAACGAAGCAGACAAATGAAAAATTGGCATCGCAATTAGTAGCAACGAAAAGCGGTATTATTACTCACTTTGATATCCAAAATGGGGAGCGGAAAATTTCAGTAAATGATACAGCCTATGAGGGGGATGTTCTTGTTAGTGGTGTGATTGAAAGTGGAACAAATCATGTCTTTGTTGGCGCAAAGGGCGAGGTTTATGCAGACTATTGGCTAGAATGTACTTTTAAAATTCCTACAAAAATTACAATGGAAACCTTGCAACAAAAGCAATGGCGAGTATTGGTGAAAGGTATTCATCAAGAAAAAGTTGATTATGTGCAAAAAAAGGATTTACCGAATTGGCTAGACCCTTATGTGTCAATTGTGGAGGAGCAGCAAACGAAAACGATGCAGGTGGAGCTTGATGAATCGAAAATTGAGTCTTTACTCATCCCACTCCTGCATGAAAAAGTAATACGTTCGTTACCTGCTAAATCCATCATCAAAAAAGAAAACCTTTTACAGGCAAAGTGGGGTAATGGTACAGTTGAAGGGAAAGTTCTATTTTTAGTCAATGAAAACATTGCAAGTCCAATACATGGCCTACAAGGAGAATGATTATGTCAGAACAGTTAACTGTATTACAAGTGGATAATCCAAACGAAGCGGTTATGCTACTCGGAATTTCCGATGCAAATATGAAGCTGGTTGAGGAAGCACTTAATGTTCATATCATTACCCGTGGTGAACAAATTCAACTTGCGGGTGAAGAAAGTGCTAAGGAACAGGCAACATATCTGCTGCATGCATTATTGAAGGTCATTCGCAAAGGTATTAATATTGATCAACGTGATGTATCTACAGCTATTGAAATGACTCAAAAAGGTACCATTGAATATTTCGCAGAACTTTATGATGAAGAAATAGCACGCACGACAAAAGGTAAACCAATTCGTGCAAAAACAATTGGTCAACGAGAATACATACAAGCAATCCGTCATAAAGACGTTGTTTTTGGTATTGGTCCAGCCGGTACTGGGAAAACGTATTTAGCGGTAGTCATGGCAACGCAGGCACTTAAAAATGGGCATGTCAAGCGCATTATTTTAACTCGTCCCGCTGTTGAAGCAGGAGAGTCTCTAGGCTTCCTTCCTGGTGATTTAAAGGAAAAGGTAGATCCTTATTTAAGACCTCTCTATGACGCCTTAAACGACATCTACGGGTCTGAACAGACCCAACGATTAATTGAACGAGGAACGATTGAAATTGCACCATTGGCTTATATGCGTGGCCGTACATTAGATGATGCTTTCGTAATTTTAGATGAAGCACAAAATACTACTCATCAACAAATGAAAATGTTTTTAACACGATTAGGCTTTGGTTCGAAAATGGTAATTACAGGTGATAAAACACAAATCGATTTGCCTAAAAATACGGAGTCTGGCTTAATCGTAGCAGAACGTACATTAAAATATGTGAAATCAATCCATTTCCAAGTGCTAGAACAGGGGGATGTTGTCCGTCACCCAATAGTAGCTAAAATCATCCAAGCCTACGAAGAACAGCAACTTTAGAATGGCAAAGCCATTCTAAAGTGTGCCCTGAAAGCGAAGCGACAGGGGCAACGTGTTTAAAAAAATCTGCCCTGTAAATGTGAATGATTAAAATATGGAAAAAAATGTGACAGCTATACGAATTTGTATAGCTGTTTTTTGCTTTCTTATACATTTTTCGAGAAAAATGTATGTTGAATTGGTATGATAGAAGGTAGATAGAGGAGGTGCCAGATGGAGAAACAACTTCGAAAATTTACAGAGCTTATCGGTTTTCGCTATTTTATTATCATCATTCTCATTTTAACAGGATGCCTACAATTTGGATTGATGTATGGCAATGTTAAAGGAGTTACATATGATTTCAAACCTTTACAGTTAGCCCCTGAAACCGTACGATCTACTAAAACAATAGAAGATACCTACAAGACACAGCAAGAGCGGGAAAAAGCCGCAACTGCAGTAGGCCCGGTCTATCAATTTTCGGAGGATGTCGCCAAGCAAAGAGCAGCGATTGTCACATCGTTATTTGATTATGTACTTGAGGTAAAAAAGGATGTGGCAAATAGTAAGGAACCAATTGCAATTGCCGATCAAGTAGGGCAGCTGCGCAAAAAATTTGAATCGCTCGATGAAGATCAAATGCCACTCATCTTTACGGATTCACAGCTAGAAGGACTTTTAGTGCAGAGCGATGAGGATTTAAATAGAACAAGTATCCAATTATCCAAAACGGTAGAGGAATACTTACAAAAATCCATTCGACCTGAAAATGTCTTTGTTGCTCAAAATGACTTTGAGACGAAAATTCGAGGACAAAGAGGGTATCCAGATAAAATATTCAATACGGTTGTTTTAATTGGCCGTACAAGCATCATTGAAAATGAAACCGTTAACGAAGAACAAACGAAAATAAGAAAAGAACAAGCGAAGGAAAGTGTAGAGCCTACAAGAATTTTACAAGGTCAAATTATTGTGCAGGAAGGCCAGATTATTGATAAAGAGGCATTTCGACAATTAGAGCTTTTAGGGATGATCAGTAATCAAGCTTCCTTAAAACCAATTGCAGGACTCATAATTTTAACACTGCTCCAAATGGTGTTTATGTATATTTTATTCGAGCGTTGGGAGGCTAACGAACGAAAAAAACGAAATGCATTATTGGTAACAGTGATTGTTTATAGTTTGTCCATCTTGCTAATGAAATTTATTAGCTTAGTTTCTGGCGGATTTGATGTGACCATTGCCTTCCTTTTCCCAACAGCATTGGCTACGATGCTTGTCCGTCTATTGGCAGATGATAAAGCAGCAGTGCTTGTTACAGTTATGACTGCTGCTTCAGCTGGCGTTATTTTTCAAGAAGGCTATTCATCCGTTATGCAAATGGAAATTACGCTTTATATCATTTTCGGAGGGTTTGCAAGTTTATTCTTTTTACGTAGTGTTGAGAAGCGGTCCCATATTTTACAGGCAGTTGCGGTTATCTCTCTTGTAAATATGGCTTTTATCGCCTTCTATTTATTAATGACACAATCATCCTATGGTTTACCAGAACTAGTGTTTTACTTTGTTGCGGCTATGTTATCTGCATTGCTTTCTGGAGCGTTGACAATGGGTCTTTTACCATTCTTTGAGTCGGCATTTAGTTTATTATCATCCTTGCGATTAATTGAGCTATCCAATCCAAATCATCCATTATTAAAAAAATTACTAATGGAAGCACCAGGAACATATCATCATAGTGTGATGGTCGCAAACTTAGCTGAAGCTGCCTGCGAAGGAATAGGAGCAGATGGGTTACTAGCGCGTGTAGGGTGCTACTATCATGATATCGGAAAAACAAAGAGACCAGCTTTCTTCATTGAAAATCAGATGTCAGGCATTAATCCGCACGATTCATTGCCTCCTGAAACAAGTGCAGAAATTATCATTGCTCATACAACTGATGGAGCAGACATGTTAAGACGCTATAAAATGCCTCAGGAAATTATTGATATTGCGTTGCAGCATCATGGGACAAGTTTGTTAAAATTTTTCTTGTTTAAAGCGAAAGAGCAAGGGAAATCCTTTGATGAGGCTACGTTTAGATATCCTGGCCCAAAACCGCAAACGAAGGAAGCAGCGGTGATAAGTGTGGCAGATAGTGTAGAGGCAGCAGTACGGTCAATGAAAGAGCCGAATTCTGAGAAAATTCATAAGCTAGTAAGAGCTATCATTGACGATCGAGTACAAGATAACCAGTTTGATGAATGCGATATTTCAATAAAAGAGTTAAAATGTATAGAGAGAGTACTTTGCGAAACATTGAACGGAATTTTCCATTCACGTATTGAGTATCCTAAGGCAGATAAGTAGGAGGATCTATGATTTTAACAATTGATTTTACTGATGAAACAAATGAAGTTGCAGCACAGCATACAGAGCTTGTAGAAAAGCTTTTGCAGCATGCAGCGAGTGTAGAAAATATCGAGCCAGAAACAGAGGTTTCTGTCACGTTTGTCACAAATGGCACGATTCAAGATATAAACCGCGAGTATCGTGGGAAAGATCAACCAACCGATGTTATTTCCTTTGCATTGGAGGAGCTAGGTGAAGGTGAAATGGCTGTAACTTTCGAAGGAATGCCCCGTATACTAGGCGATATTATTATTTCAACAGATCGTGCAAAAGAGCAGGCTGAGGAATACAATCACTCCTTTGAAAGAGAATTAGGTTTTTTAGCTGTCCATGGCTTTTTACATTTACTCGGTTATGACCATATGGAGCCTGAAGAGGAAAAAGTGATGTTTACAAAACAAGATGAAATACTACAAACTTTTGGTTTAGGACGAGATTAAATGGATTTGCGTAAATACTTGCGATCATTTGGCTATGCGTTTGAAGGCATTATAACTGCAAGTAAAGAACAAAATTTAAAATCACATATTGTGAGTGCAGTCATTGTCATACTGGCTGGTTATTTTACAGGTTTGTCTCGAACGGAATGGTATATTGTGCTACTATTAATAGCACTTATGTTTGCATTGGAAATGATCAATACAGCTATTGAGAGAGTAGTGGATTTGGCTTCGCCGAACCTCCACCCACTCGCCAAGCAGGCAAAAGATATCGCAGCAGGTGCTGTGCTTGTATTTGCGCTATTCAGTGCTATAATCGGATTACTTATCTTCCTACCAAAATGGTTGTAATCGAAGTGAGTATCTGATATGAGAAATTAACTGTATTATATTAACGTGAGGGAGAAATATGATAGATGACAATTGATATGCATGCATTACTAGAGGAATCTAAAAAAGCGCGTGAAAAAGCATATGTTCCATACTCAAAATTTAAAGTAGGCGCAGCTCTTTTAACGAAGGCCGGAGAAGTTATTCACGGTTGTAATATTGAAAATGCAGGCTATAGTATGACGAATTGTGCTGAGCGTACAGCATTTTTTAAGGCTGTGTCAGAAGGTACTTATGAATTCGAGGCTATTGCTATTGTTGCAGATACAGAAGGCCCATGCGCACCATGTGGAGCATGTCGTCAGGTGATGATGGAATTTTGCGCACCGACGATGCCTGTTTATTTAACGAATTTAAAAGGTGATGTTACGGTAACGTCAGTGGGCGAATTATTACCGTTTGCATTTACAACGGAGGATTTAGAGAATGCTGGAAACTAGAAGTGGCTATAAGTCAGGCTTTATCTCTATTATTGGTCGTCCCAATGTTGGTAAATCGACATTTTTGAATCGTGTCATTGGCCAGAAAATTGCGATCATGAGTGATAAACCACAAACAACACGAAATAAAGTACAAGGTGTACTGACATCAACAGATAGCCAAATGGTTTTTATTGATACACCAGGTATCCATAAGCCCAAACATAAACTTGGTGATTTTATGTTAAAAGTTGCCAAAAATACATTGCGCGAAGTGGACGTGATTTTGTTCATGGTGAATGCTGAGCAGAAGCTTGGCAAAGGCGATGAATTTATTCTAGAAATGTTGGCGGGAAATTCGACGCCAGTATTCCTTGTTATTAATAAAATCGATCAGATTCATCCAGATGAATTACTTGGAATTATCGAAAGCTATAAGGAACGTTATGAATTTGCTGAAATTATTCCTATCTCAGCGTTACAAGGCAATAATGTAGAAAGCTTATTGGACACGTTGTCGAAGTATTTACCAGAGGGGCCACAATATTACCCAGCTGACCAAGTAACGGATCATCCAGAGCGCTTCATCATTTCTGAGCTTATTCGTGAAAAAGTGTTACATTTAACGCGCGAAGAAATTCCTCATTCTATTGCGGTTGTGATTGATAAAATCCGTCGAGATGAGGAAAACAATGATAAAATTCATGTCTCAGCCACTATAATGGTTGAACGTGATTCACAAAAAGGTATTGTCATTGGTAAACGTGGTGCCCTATTAAAAGAAGTAGGGACACGTGCACGAAAAGATATCGAAATGCTATTAGGTTCTAAAGTCTATTTAGAACTATGGGTAAAAGTCCAAAAAGATTGGCGTAATAAATCAACACATTTACGTGATTTCGGCTTCCGAGACGATGAATATTAATAAGCTTTGCTGACTTGGGTAACACCGTCAAAAAACTAAGGTGTACAGTATTGGCTGTGTGAATGCCCTCGGTCATATAGTTTTTACTTTGAGCTGTCCAAAATATTTTGGAGAGCTCTATTTTCATGGACAGTTTATAGGAAAGGAGGGGGACTATGCTTCATAAATGGGAAGGAATTGTTTTAAAAGTACGCGCTTATGGTGAATCCAATAAAATTGTTACACTGCTTACGCGAGAGGCAGGGAAGGTAGCAACCATGGCAAGAGGTGCAAAAAAGCCTTCTAGTAGATTAGCGTCGGTCACACAACCTTTTACATATGGCATGTTTATGGTGCAACACCATACTGGTATGGGGACATTGCAACAAGGGGAGCATTTGAATTCAATGCGCCATATTCGTGAGGATATCATGGCCACTGCCTATGCTAGCTATATTATGGAACTTGTGGAACGGGTCGTAGAAGAGGGAAAACCAGAGCCTTTCGCCTTTGATGTCCTGTTGCAAGCACTCCAAGCGATAGAGGATGGCTATGATCCTGAATCCATCACACTCTTTGCTGAATGGAAGATGCTACCCTATACAGGAGTCCAGCCTATATTACACGCCTGTGCCGCATGCGGAGCTGTAGATGGGGAATTTGCTTTCTCCTTTGCACAAGGTGGGTTTTTATGCCATCGCTGTTATCAGCATGATCCCTATATTATTCGCTTAACGCCGACACAACTTAAGCTTATTCGTATGTTCTATACAGTTCCCATTGATCAAATCGGGAAAATTGAATTAAAAAAGGAAACGAAATATTTTATAAAAAAAATTATAACAACAATCTATGAAGAACAAACCGGAATTCGTTTTAAGACGAGAAAGTTTATCGAGCAGCTAGAGAGAACCCCTGAATTACAAATACGCACTGTGAACGAAGGAAAGACAGAAGAACCTTAACTGAATTGCCCCGTAAAAGTTAGACATCAGTCTAACTTTACGGGGGTTTTTTTTATAATCTACAAATTTCCATTTAAAAAAAGATTTTTAAAAAGTCCTCTGAATCATCCGAAAATCCAGTTATCACTAATTTACCTGCCCCTTCAGCTAGGGGATGAATGGTGATAGCCTCTGACATATCCTCCTTTTCATCCCATTTGAGCAGATGCAATATTATCATAAATGGCCATCAGATAATCCTGCTAAATTGACTAATTAATGATTCTTTCTGTAATAGCTAACGCTAATTTTAACACCTAACTTATATCGAAATTTTTTAAATGATAATAGAGACCTTTGTATGATGTAATTGGTAATGTGACGTCGAAGTCTTGAACGTGGTGTTCCTATTAAATTGTGTTGTAAATGAATAAAATTTCAATTTTTACAAAATAAAATTTTTACATAAATTTAGTTTTTTATATTAAATATTAAATTTGTGGATTTTATTCATGAGTCTATATAACTTGATTTTTCGTTTTATTATTTATCTAATAATGATTTATTGTGAGAATAGTCTTGTGTTTTTATGTAGTTTTCAATATATAAATAGTAGAAACTAATCACTCGAGTCCCATATACTAGTTGAAAAGGTATTTTAACCTATGATATTGTAAGTGATATAGATATTCTTATTTATATTTTTTTAATATAACTTAGTCGTTTAATCCCCTGTCGAAATAAATGTACTTAATATAGATCTGACATGCCTATGAAATAGAAAACAAGCCTCTATCAGCAAAGCGTATTTTTATACGTTTATCAGAATAACGCAGTCCTATGGAAGAAGGAGGGAGTCACATAGTGCTTGGTACATTGCGTATGTGGCAGAAAATATGCTACGAAAAGTAACCTTAAGTATTCGTGAAGTTGAAGCGGATGATATTTTAGCGGAAGATATCTTTTCAGATTATCGTTTATTAGCTAAGAAGGATTTAGTTTTAACGGAGCGAATTATTGCTTTACTTAAACTTCGAAAAGTAGATGAATTATCTGTCTATCTACCATCGGATTCGGTTCGAATTGTCCATGATTTAAGTGCTCAGCGAACGAGAGAATACGAGGATTTATTTTCACCACTAATGGAGGAGAAAGATCCAATCGATGACTATAAAGAAACCGTCCATCAACTTTTTATGACAACTCTAGAGAATGTTGTCCATGAATTACGTTATGGTCAAATTTTAAAAAGCATACAAGATACGGCTTATGTTCGCGGTGTTTTCGAAAAAATTTTAGAAGAAAAACATCGCTATGAGTTACTTATGCGTTTAAAGGACTGGGATGAGTATTCTTTTGTCCATTCATTTGATGTATTTGTATTAGGAACCATTTTTGCTCGATATTTGGGGTTAACAGATATCGAAACATTAGCAAGAGGTTATTTGTTCCATGATATTGGGAAGGTCTTTATCCCCCAAGAAATTTTAAATTTAAAGCGTAAGCTCTCGGAAGATGAGTTTGAAATTGTTAAAACACACACAACAAAGGGCTATGAGCTTCTTATCGAAAATGAAGAGGAGGATATCGCCTATTTAGCGCGAGATCATCATGAGCGCTTTGCTGGGAAAGGTTATCCTAATCAGCTTTGTGCGGATGATATGAGTGAAGGAGTACAGTTGCTACAAATTATTGATGTGTATTCCGCGATGACGTCTAAGCGAGTTTATCACGATGGTTATGGAGCAACGGATGCTTTAGCTGTTTTATACAAGGATCGGCATTTATATAACGAAAAATTTATGAATAAATTTGTAGAATGTTTAGGCATCTATCCCGTTAACTCTGTTGTGATGCTCTCCGATAATCGTAGTGCACAAGTCGAGCTTGTTTACGATTTATTTCCTACTTTGCCCAAGGTGAAATTACTGGATGAGCAAACATCAATGAACCTACCTTTGAACTATAGTGTTAAAATAGCCAAAATGATTGATTATCGTGCCAATAGCTTTGAAGAGATTTTTAACCTATTCGTGGAGCAATTAATCAGATGTGACGAAAATAATCTAAGAATGCATTTTAGTAAGTTAATTGATCATTTACACCCAAAAGAAATTGTCCTAAAAATATTTTTACCAGCTTTTCGCATATTACGTCTGTTAACGAGAGAAATACAAACGGATATGACGAAATATAGAAATTCAATTACTATTTTAAAGAAATTATTAGAAGAACAATTAAACGTTTTGTATATGGATTATCAGCATGAAAAAACGACCATTCTAGTAGTAGAAACAACCCTTCGTGAAAACTTCTTCATTAAGCTTGTGCAAAGTATTCTGTATATTGATAAAATTGTGCCTTTCTTCATAAATCCAGGTGATGATCAACGTATTACACAGCTAATGGGGCATTGTGATGTCAATGTCGCTTATTTTATTGAAGATGAACAAACCGTCGAAAAGCGAGTTCGTCCAATGCGGGAAGGAGCCTTTCTCTATTATTCATTAGCCGATATAGAGGAATTACTTGTTAGCTTAATCGGTATGAGTGTGAAAAAGTTTTCATTTGAGGAAAAAATGCAAGAGCGTTTATTTTCAACTTACAAAGCATAAGAAGAGGGAGTTGCCAGTAATGGCAACCCCCTCTTTATTATTGTAACTATTAAAATTGAAGATGTTTTTCAATATAGGCTTTAACTTCTGAAATTGGCATACGAACTTGTGTCATAGAATCGCGGTGACGTACTGTCACTTGGCCATCTTCTTTTGAGTCAAAATCGTATGTGATACAGAATGGTGTACCGATTTCATCTTGGCGACGGTAACGTTTACCGATTGATTGTGATTCATCAAAATCAACAGGGAACGCTTTGCGAAGTTCAGCCCAAACGTCTGTAGCTTCATCAGATAATTTTTTAGAAAGAGGTAGAACAGCGGCTTTAAATGGTGCAATTGCTGGGTGGAAACGTAAAACAGTACGTTTATCGTCACCTTCCAACTCCTCTTCATCATATGCATCGCATAGGAATGCTAATGTCACACGGTCAGCCCCTAAAGATGGTTCAATACAATAAGGAATATAACGTTCATTTGAAACAGGATCAATATAAGTGAAATCTTCACCTGAATGCTCCATATGTTGTTTCAAATCATAATCTGTACGGTCAGCGATACCCCAAAGCTCTCCCCAGCCAAATGGGAATTTAAATTCGATATCCGTTGTCGCGTTAGAGTAGTGAGACAGCTCATCATCCTCGTGATCACGAAGACGCATAGAATCTTCTTTCATGCCTAGGTTTAATAACCAATTTTTACAGAATTCTTTCCAATAAGAGTGCCATTCAAGATCCTCTCCTGGCTTACAGAAGAATTCAAGTTCCATTTGTTCGAATTCACGTGTACGGAAAGTAAAGTTTCCTGGTGTAATTTCATTTCGGAAAGATTTACCAACTTGTGCAATGCCAAATGGAGTACGTTTACGCATAGAGCGTTGAACATTTTTAAAGTTTACGAAAATACCTTGTGCTGTTTCTGGACGTAAGAAAATCTCATTTGTAGAAGACTCTGTTACACCTTGGAATGTTTTAAACATTAGGTTAAATTGGCGAATATCTGTGAAATCAGCTTTTCCACAATCAGGGCACACTACATCGTATTTAATCATTGTTTCTTTCATTTGATCGAATGTCATACCATCAACAATGATTTCATCACCTTTTGCTAACGCTGCGTCTTCAATGATTTTATCAGCGCGATGGCGAGCCTTACATGATTTACAGTCGATCATTGGATCATTAAAGTTCCCAACGTGACCAGAAGCCACCCAAGCTTTTGGGTTCATTAAGATGGCAGCATCGATACCGACATTGTGCTCTGATTCCTGAACGAATTTTTGCCACCAAGCTTTTTTAATATTGTTTTTTAATTCAACACCAAGTGGACCGTAATCCCAAGTGTTTGCTAGACCACCGTAGATTTCTGAGCCTGGGAAGACAAAGCCTCGGTGTTTTGCTAATGATACAATTGTTTCCATTGATTTGTTAGCCATAAAATAGCCTCCTTCAAAATTTTTCACCTTTTTAGCGGTAAAACGCTAAAGCTTTTCATTCAGTGTTGACTAAATGAAAATAGCACCCGTCTCCGGGCACAATGTATGCCCAGGGACGAGTGCTAATACCCGCGGTTCCACCCTGATTGTTTTAAACAAAACGTTTAAAACCTCTTTTCAAAAAGTTAGCTCAAGGAGTGCCTTTTCTCTGTTACTATGTAGACTTTCACCATCTTCTACTCGCTCTTGAATGGAACAGATACTTTTTTCCCATCATCGCCTGTATAACGCAATTTGCTCGAACATATAAATAGAGCTAGCGTATGTGTCAACATTGTAGCACGTAGTTCATTGATTCGCAATCATTATTAAACTGTATAGAGAGCATATGTTGTTCTGAAGGCCATAAACCAGTTTTGACGGTCGACAGCCTCGTCACACGAGGGGACTGTTAATTTTGGCTAAATATTGTTTGGGCCTTTTTTAGTCCTCCCAAAAAGCTGTCCCATACGGTCAATCATGACCGAAGGACAGCTTTTTAGGTAAGCGGACATTTATTTTTTTAATGAAATCTCAAATTTGGCGTCTACTTCTCCTACAAATACAACTCTACCGTTTTCTGGTAATAAGACTTCGTTTATACCACTAACCACAGTATAGTTCACGCAATTACCTGTTTGGTCATATACAGCAAAGGAGCCCTTGGACGGCATTTTAACTGTCATGATTTTTTCTTTTGCATTTGTTGGTACTGAAAACCATTTAGCATGGCCGTCTGCTTGGATCGTTGTGACAGATTGTTTGCCGGGGTAGAGCGGTTTTACAAGCTCCTCATGACCGTATAAACCTCCTGCTACTGTAAAATATTCTACTCCATTTTTCTTGAAAAATTCAATTTCCATAGTATCTCGACCAGCCATGCCAGGGATTTGTAGTTGGTTAACTGCTTGGTTTGCTCCAATAATTTTATTAGTTAACAAATAGCCTGGAACATCTTTAATCGTATCAATTGTTAAAGTTGGTGCAGAATTAGTGTAGAGCATCGATGAATATTTTTCATTCATTAAATAATATTTTTCCCCTTCACGTTTCTCCCATATGGAAGCTATATCTTTCGTTAAGATATTGGCTTCTAGCTTTTCAGCTTTATACTCGGAGACAGCTGTTTGGGGAAGACCCGGTACATTAAAATACAAGCTGGACCATAAATAGGTGTGTCCATTTTTCTCCTCTATGAACTTTATCTTTTCTGTCCCTTCCTTGTTTACAAATGAACCATCTGCTGTATATGAATACGTTTGGATAGGGTTATCAGGGGCCGTAAGCATAGATACAGACAATTCACCAAGAGAATTAATTTCTATCTTCATTAACGCACCTGAAATACCACCATACATACCTGCATGCTGCGATAACTTCTGGGGCATTTCAGCCTTTATAGGCACGCCATGGGACTTTTTCGGCTTCTGTTCATGAATAATCCCTTTTTCCTGAAGTGCACTAAGCAGAATTTCATTAGCTAACAGTTGATCTAATAAGCTTTGACCTCCTGAAGAGACAACAGCCGCAGCCATGTTGTATTCCGGGAGTACAACTATTGAAGAATGATAAGATAATGTATCTCCACCTTTCGTAAGTGCCTTGATGCCATATTCACTGAATGGGAACAAGCGTACACTGTCCCAGCCAAGCCCGTAAGCGACGAAAGATGGATCAGCTTCCACAGGCCACATGCCTCTTTTGTACTCATCTTGTGTCATGGCTACTACTGATTCACGAGATAGAATATCATCAACTTGTCCTGTGAAGATTTGTGAGAATTTAACGAGATCTTCAGCTGTGGAATAAATGCCACCAGTAGCAATAATATTAGTATTTTCTGCTGGTAGTTGTCCGTTATAGGCAGGGGAGTAGATTCCCGCTAGTTTCGAAGAATCTACAAGATCCTGCGGCGTTTTCGTATGGCTCATTTCTAGAGGCTCTGTCAAATACTTGCTGATAAATGCGGTGAAGCTCATGCCACTCACTCGCTCTATCAAAATCTCAGCTAACGTAAAACCATCGTTACAATAAACCGAAAAAGCTCCCGGATCAGTCTTTAAGTTTTGAGTGGCTAAATGCTCTAGCAAAGAATCGTGTGCATACGTATCGTTATCGTCATATAAAAATGTATTTAGCGACGAAGTTCCTAGCAGGCCAGAGGAATGATTCAGGAGCATACGAGGTGTAATTTGTTTGTAACGGTCGTCTTTCATCGTAAAATCAGATATATAGTTCACCACGGGCAAATCCAAATCTACCTTACCTTCGTCGACAAGCTTCATAACAGCCGCTGTGAGCATCATTTTGCTCGTAGAACCTATACCGTACATTGTATTAGCAGTAAGCGGTCTATTGCCATTTAAATCGTTTTTGCCAGCATGCCCTGAAATGACAATTTCTCCATCATCGATGAGTGCGTATTGCAAACTTGTAGCGCCGTACGTTTCAGTGAGCAGCTTAGCTTTTTCTATGCCTATTTCTTTGGTCGCCTCAAATGTAAGACTGCCGCTGTTATTGACGGCAGTTGTGCCCATTGCAGATATGGGGGCTAGTATTGTTAGCATAAGGATTACAAGGAGTGATGTTCTTTTTCTTCCTGTTCTAGTGCTTATCCTCATTATCATTTGAATTCTCCTTTCATTAGCTGTTAATGGGACCTCTTAACGAGTCCTAAGGAAAGCTTATACAACGGAGATGTACTGCCAGTGACGATAGTATGAACAGAGTATGAACAAGTGAAAAAATGTTACAGTCGACAAGGTGAATTTCGGAAGAGGTGCTTTTATATCATCTCTAGTTTCAAAGTGGAGGAGTTTTTTCAATACGTTTAATTTATTCGTTTAAAAGATGACCTTAAATTTTTTATGATGAGCTCGAATGAACTCTTACCAAAGTGGCAATGACAATCATATGAACTATTATGGAGAACAAAAAAATACTACTTCTCCTCAGCAAGAATCCTTGCATGAGAGCCGTAGTATAAGAATATTGGCTAAAAGTGTTCAACAACCAATTACTGGCCGTAAAGCCTTTTGATAAATGATTTTGGAACTTCGAGGGGAATACGAATAGTTGTAATAGCATGATTAATGATGCTCGTTTATAAGCAATTCATCAAGCTGTGTAGCCTTCATGACAAAAATACAAATTAAAGAAATTACCCTTAAACTAAAATCCTCTACACTTATCCGCCATAACTTAACACAGATTACTGCTATTTTATGCAGTATGTTGTATAATTGAAATACTGCTTTAATTATGCAAAGCATTATTATAACACCTTTTGTATAGAATTAGTGTAATACTTTGCATACCTATCATTCTATAGTATATAATAATTGAGCATAAGTATAACACTATTAGATTTGAGGCGGTGAGTCCAATCGAACTCAATAAACGTCAGGAAAACATTTTACAAATTGTGAAAGAAAACGGCCCTATCACTGGGGAACATATTGCAGAACGTCTCAATCTGACTAGAGCGACTTTAAGACCAGATTTAGCGATCCTTACGATGGCGGGATTTTTAGATGCAAGACCACGAGTTGGTTATTTCTATTCAGGGAAAAAGGCATCCGTTACATTGATGGATAGTATTCACAATTTAAAAGTAAAGGATTTTCATTCAGGCCCTGTAGTTGTCCCAGAAACAATGACGGTTTATGATGCAATTTGCTTTATGTTTTCAGAAGATGTTGGTACACTCTTTGTCGTAGATAAGAATGAGTTTTTGACAGGCGTACTATCTCGCAAAGATTTACTGCGTACAAGTATTGGCACGCAGGATTTAAATAAAATTCCTGTACATATAATTATGACACGTATGCCTAATATTTCGTACTGTGAAAGATCAGATTCTTTGGTTGTTGCCGCGAACAAGCTCATTGAACGAGAAGTTGATTCGCTACCAGTAGTCGAACCACAAGAGGGTGGTTTGACGATTATAGGCCGTCTTACAAAAACAACGATTACACGAGCTTTCTTATCTCTTGCGCAAAATGACTAAATCTGAAGGAGAGCTGCATGAAAAGACTACGCGTATTTGTTGTATCTGACTCTGTGGGTGAAACTGGCGACCAAGTTGCAAAAGCAGTAATTAGCCAGTTTCGACCCGGTCTAGAGAATACTGTTATCCGACGATTTCCACATATTCAATCAGAGGAGCTTATTCGTAAGATTGTTTTCCTTGCAGCACAACAACAAGCATTTATTGTTTACACACTTGTTCGTCAAGAAATGCGAAAGCTATTACGTGATTTATGTGAACAGGAAAAGATACATGCAGTCGATATAATAGGTCCTGCATTACAATCAATGGCAACCTTTATGGAAGAAAATCCATTGGAGACACCTGGAATTGTTCATATGCTTGATGATGATTATTTTAAAAAAATTGAAGCCATTGAATTTGCAGTAAAATATGATGATGGTCGTGATCCCCGTGGATTATTACAAGCTGATATCGTGTTGGTAGGCGTATCTCGAACATCAAAAACGCCCCTTTCACAATATTTAGCACATAAAAAGTATAAGGTGGCGAATGTTCCTTTAGTTCCTGAAGTAGAACCACCTGAAGAGCTATTACAGTTGGACCCTAAAAAATGTTTTGGTTTAATCATCTCTCCTGAGAAGTTAAATTCTATAAGGAAAGAAAGATTAATGTCTCTCGGATTAAATGATGATGCCATTTATGCGCAACATAATCGTATTTTAGAAGAGATTCAACATTTTGAAAAAATTGTCGGCAAAATAGGCTGTCGAGTAATAGATGTGACTAATAAAGCAGTGGAAGAGACAGCAAATACTATCATAGAACATATTTTGACTTGCAAATAAATTGTACGAAAATAAACCACCTCGGTGATAGAGGCGGTTTTTTTGAGTGGATTTTGAAATTAGTATAGATAAAAACTAATTTTTGTTTTATAATAATAAAATTGTGGTAAAAATATTTATAAGAGAAAAATCCTAATTTTTTGTCGAGAAATAAAGGAATTTTAAAACGAATAGCGAATTGTGTTTCTAGAACGTAATTATTAAAGATGGTGATGATGGATTTGGCAGGGAAGATTCCAGAGGAAGTAATTGAACAGATTCGTACACAATCGGATATCGTTGATGTTATTAGTGAATACATGCAGCTGACCAAGCGTGGGCGAAATTGGTTTGGCCTCTGTCCATTCCATGGAGAACAAACACCGTCTTTCTCTGTTTCAACGGACAAGCAAATATTCCATTGCTTTGGATGTGGTGCAGGGGGAAATGCCATTACTTTTGTAATGGACATTGAAGGCATATCTTTTCCTGATGCTGTTGTGAAACTTGGAGAACGAGCTGGCATACATTTAGATGTTGAGCCAAGTTTTCCTGGGGGAACAAAAAAGATTTCTAAAGCGGAAGAAAGGATGAAAGAAGCACACGCTTTTACAGCAGATTTTTTCCACCATCTACTGTTAAATACAGAGGATGGCGAAGAACCTTTAAATTATTTGCTAGAAAGAGGATTTACAAGGGAGCTTATAGAATCTAATAACATCGGTTGGTCTCTCCCAAGCTTTGACGCCCTAACAATATTGCTTGAAAGAAAAGGTTATAACTTACAAGAAATGGCGGAAAGTGGGTTAATTATTAAGCGAGAGGGAGAAGAACGTTATTTTGATCGTTTTAGAGGAAGGATCATGTTCCCGATTCGAGATGAGAATGGTAAAATTATTGCCTTCTCAGGACGAATACTTTCATCAACAGGTGAGGAAGCGAAATATTTAAATAGTCCAGAATCACCAATATTTCAGAAAAGTGAAGTGCTCTATAACCTAGATAAAGCACGAACTTCTATCAGAAAAAATCGTCAAGTAGTATTGATGGAAGGTTTTATGGATGTGTTAGCAGCTAACTCTGTAGGTGTTATGAATGCCGTAGCAACAATGGGTACCTCGCTAACAAATCAGCATATCACAAAGCTTAAGCGCTTAGTTGAGCAAATTACGATTTGCTATGATGGTGATAATGCTGGATTTGATGCAGCGAAAAGAGCGGCGCAGCTTTTGCATACGGAGCGCATGAAAGTTGATATTGCTGTGTTACCAGAAAAATTGGACCCTGATGAATATATTCGCACGTTAGGCGGACAAGCATTTAAGGAACAAATTTTGGAAAACCCTCATGCGTATATTGCTTTTATGATGATGCATGCTAGACGAAATAAGAACTTTCAATTTGAAAATGATACGCTTCAATATATACAAGAAGTCCTTGAACAGCTCATAGGTAGATCGTCGCCAGTTGAACGGGATTTGTATATACGACAGCTATCAAATGAAACAAATATCTCGGAAGAAGCCATTTATGCCCAATTCCGAAAGCTGGAGGCGAATCAGGTACGTTCTGCAAAACCAGAAATGCCGACACAAACGCCTTCAATGCCAGTCACGCAACAACAAAAGCCTATGGATGCAGCTGAACGTGCCGAACGTTTATTACTGGCTCATATGCTTCATAATATAGATGTAGTGGACAGGGTATTACGGAGTGAGCAAAAAGAGCCATTTGTACGAGATGCTTATATGGCTGTTTTTGTTCGCTTAGTAGGATTTTATGAGGAATATGGTCATCCTGATTATCAACGCTTTATGGAGATTTTGGATGACGCTGAATTACGGAAAATTGTTATGGAAGCGGCTTTAGTCGAGCGAGATCCTGATCAAGCAGAGGCAGAGGTTGTGGACTCAATCCGTCAACTTCAAAAATATAGAATTGAGCAAGAAATTTATCAAAAGATGCATGAGTCAAAGGAAGCGGAGAAGATGCATGAGTATGCACGTGCACTTGAAATCGCCCAACAGATTATTCATTTAAGAAAATCGTTATCGGCGATTTAACCCGATTCGGTTGTTTAGAAGGAGGAAGGTTTATGGCGGACAAGTCAGAACGTTCAAAAGAGATAGAAGTAGAAATTACATTAGATGATGCAAAAAAATTCCTACAAGAAAAAGCAAAAACAGAGGGTGAAATTTCTATGAAAGAAATTTCAGAGAAACTAACACCTTATGAATTGGAAAATGAAGAAATTTTCCATTTTGCTGAGGATCTTGAAAAGCATAAAGACATTCAAATCATTGGAAAAGAAGAATTTGAAGAAGAAAGTCTAATGAAAGAAGAAGCGAACGAAGAGACTTTCGACTTAAATGATTTGAGTGTACCACCAGGTGTTAAAATCAATGACCCTGTACGTATGTATTTAAAGGAAATCGGTCGAGTTGATTTACTATCTGCAGAGCAAGAAATCGCACTTGCTGAACGTATTGAGCAAGGTGATGAAGAAGCACGTAAACGTCTTGCAGAAGCAAACTTACGTCTGGTAGTATCTATCGCTAAACGTTATGTAGGTCGTGGAATGCTATTCCTTGATTTAATTCAAGAGGGGAATATGGGTCTTATTAAGGCCGTTGAGAAATTTGATTACCGTAAAGGGTTTAAATTCTCTACGTACGCTACATGGTGGATTCGTCAGGCTATTACGCGTGCCATTGCAGACCAAGCACGTACAATTCGTATTCCGGTTCATATGGTCGAAACCATTAATAAATTAATACGTGTACAACGTCAACTTTTACAAGATCTTGGCCGTGAACCTTCTCCAGAAGAAATTGGCGAAGAAATGGATTTAACACCAGAAAAAGTACGCGAAATTTTAAAAATTGCACAAGAACCAGTATCTCTTGAAACACCGATAGGAGAAGAAGATGATTCCCATTTAGGAGACTTTATCGAGGATTCTGAAGCACAATCTCCATCTGACCATGCAGCTTATGAATTGTTAAAAGAACAGCTAGAAGATGTCCTTGATACATTAACAGACCGTGAAGAAAACGTACTTCGTTTACGTTTTGGTTTAGATGATGGTCGTACAAGAACTTTAGAAGAGGTAGGTAAGGTTTTTGGCGTAACACGTGAACGTATTCGTCAAATTGAAGCGAAGGCTCTAAGAAAATTACGCCACCCTTCTCGTAGTAAACGTCTAAAAGACTTCTTAGAATAATTTATATAGATGGAGCGATCCTACTAGTGTGAAAATACCTAGTTGGATCGCTCCTTTTTTATACCATTGAAAAGGTAAATAGCCCCGTTATTCCCCAATCTTGTTTCCACTAATAATAGATAATTAGAATGAAGGGAATGAGAGATTTGCGACTTTATACAGATGTATTTCCGAAGGCTGTGAGATAAAATTGTAATGCAACCATTATTAAGCAATGTTTGGAGTTAACATTATGACGAATCCCCGGAAAAAAATTATTCTAAATGAAATTTTGTTTTGGAAGCAAAATAAGCTATTACCAGAGCACTATTGTGACTTTTTAGCAGCTCTTTATACAGAGGGGGCTGATATAGAGGAGTTAGAACCGGTTCAAGATCCTAAACAAGCAATCTTGCCATCTGAAAAAAGAAAGATGTTTCTTTTGGTAGCAAGTCTATGTATCGCTATAATAGCTGTTTTGGCTATCTATTTTACAATAAAGTCATTAACACTGATTTTAACCGTTGTCGTAGGTATAGGTGCATGCATATTATTTATCGCTGCGTTCCAAATGGCGAAAAAAAAACATCTATTAGCTCCTATATTTCATTTACTTGCCGCCATCCTATTATTTAGTATATCTATCCGTGTGTGCACTACATATTTTAGTGGAGATAATATTGTTTTATTTTGCTTGATTGCCGCCAATTGTCTTATTTGGCTTTGGTCAGGTATTAAAATGAAGCTACTCTATTTCACAGTCTCCGGTGTTTTAGGATTACTAGCACTGATTGGCTATTATATCATAAACTTATTGTAATTTTTTGCCCCTATAAATGATCTGCACACTTTATATCAGGTGTGCGGATTTTTTTATTTTTTTGGTATATGAATGTATGCAAAGGGTATGATAACAGTATGAAAAAAAGTTGTGAAATTGACCAAAATTTGGTTTGGCAAGACATATTTTATCCAATAGATACAGAAATGTCGAATTTGTTACAAACAAAGGACAACTTAGCGAATAGGGCTTTTCGTTTCTTTGTTAATGAAGTACAATATTAGATGTTGACTGATTCTATATTATAATAGAAGTAGACTTAAAATGAGGAGGGGAAACTTATGAAAAACAATCCAGTCGTTCCTTACATCTTAATTCTGGCATTTGGTATTGGTCTTATTTTCTTCATGTCTTTACAAGGTGCAGATAACAAGAAAGAAATTGCTGCTGAACATGAGGGCGGTGGCGAAACTACTGAAACTACAGACGCAAATGATGATGGTGCTGCTCTAGTACAATCTTGTATCGGTTGTCACGGTGGTGATTTAACTGGTAGTATGGGTCCAAACCTACATGGCTTAGATGAAGCCCATATCGTTGAAGTTTTAACAAAGGGTATCGAAGGTACTCCAATGCAACCAAACATGAAAACTGAAGCAGAAGCAAAAGCTATTGCTGAATACATTTCTACTTTAGAATAGTATGACTGACAAGTAGCTGTACTGAAATAGTACAGCTACTTTTTAAATGTAAAGAATCATGAAATGGGGTTGTCCACATGAATACTGTGAGACGACTCCATTTGTTTTTTTTCACGACATCATCCATACTAGTAATGGACTCTATTTAAGGTAGGCGGTAAAAAATGAACGCACAAAAACTTTCGAAGCGATTAGAAATGGTAGCAAAATTTGTTCCCACAGGAGCGGTAGTAGCGGATATAGGTAGTGACCATGCCTATCTGCCATGCTATTTAATTCATCAAGGAATAGCTTCTTCAGCAATAGCAGGGGAAGTAGTAGCAGGCCCCTATGAATCAGCAGTGGGACAAGTACAAAAAGAAGGATTAAACAAAGAAATTACGGTACGTCTAGCAGATGGATTAGCAGCAATAGAATTGACTGACCATGTCGATACAGTAACGATTGCTGGAATGGGTGGTCCCTTAATTGTCTCTATTTTAGAGAAGCATCCTGAAAAGCTGCAAGGTGTCACACGTCTCATTTTACAACCGAATATTCATGCAAAGGTGATCCGTGAGTGGGCTTTAGCACATAATTGGGCTATTCTCGATGAAGAAATTTTAGAGGAAGATGATAAAATCTATGAAATTCTTGTGTTGCAAAGAGCACAAATGGAGCTTTCGCCAGCAGAGATTTTATTTGGTCCTAAATTAAGTACCCGTAAAGCACCAGCATTTATAAAAAAATGGACGCGTGAAAAAGAAAATTGGCAACGTGTGTTACAATCCATAAAAGATGCAGAACAAACACCTGAAATTGAAGAAAAACGTGCAGAGTTATTGGCTCTTATTCAATTAGTAGAAGGAGTTTTGTAAAATGAAGTCGGTAAATGGTCAAGAAATTATTCAAGTATTCGAATCATGGTCGCCTAAAAAACTGGCTTGCATGGAGAATGATCCAATCGGTTTAGCGATTGGTACACTCAATAAACCTGTTAGCAAAGTATTAGTCACTTTAGATGTCAATGAAGCTGTTGCGAATGAGGCCATTGAAAAAGGATGTGAGCTGATCATTGCACATCATCCTCCAATTTTTAGACGTCTAGCGAATATTCGTACAGACGATCCAGCAGGGCGCTTATATGAAAAGCTCATTAAACATGATATCGCTGTTTATGCGGCGCATACAAATTTAGATGTAGCTGAAGGTGGAGTTAATGATTTATTAGCAGATGCGCTTCAACTACAGGACCGTACAATACTAGAAGAAACGTACTCAGAACATCTTTTAAAGCTTGCTGTTTTTATCCCGTCTGCAAATGCTGAGGATTTACGCGAGACGCTAGCAAAGGCTGGAGCAGGGCGCATTGGAGAATATGAAGCATGTAGTTATACAACTGCTGGAGAAGGACGCTTCCGTGCGTTAGCAGGCGCCAATCCATTCGTTGGGTCAGTTGGTGAATTACATGTTGAAGAGGAAGTAAAGGTAGAAGTCGTATTTCCTGAATCGATGAAAAACCGTGTTTTAAAGGCAATGCTTACTAGTCATCCCTATGAAGAGCCAGCCTATGATGTCATTCGACTTGAACAGCAAACGAATAGAATGGGATTAGGGCGTGTAGGTCACTTAGCTAAAGAAATGACCTTACAACAATTCGCAGAGTTCGTGAAGCAGCAATTACAAGTTCCAGCGGTTCGTGTCGTAGGTGATTTACAGTCGAAGATTAAGAAAGTTGCGCTTGTTGGTGGAGATGGTAATAAGTATATTTATGCAGCGAAACGTGCAGGAGCAGATGTTTTTTTAACGGGTGATATGTACTTCCATACAGCACAGGATGCTCAAGCGATGAATCTGCAAATTGTAGATCCTGGTCACCATGTAGAAAAAGTGATGATTGCAGGAGTAGCGGCGAAAATGACGAAGCTATGTGCGGATAAAAAATATGTGGTTGAATTTGTACAATCAACCATTCATACAGAACCATTTTTATTTGTTTAAGCGAGGGGAATAGATGTGGCTAATGAAAGACCTGCTGGCAATAAGGCTGGTAAACTGTGGATTATAATCGGTTTATTCATCGCTGTTTTTGGTATAGGGATGACGGTTATGACGAATATGATGAATGAAAAGAAAATGGATGCCATGACCGTACAATGTGAAGACAATGGCGGTCAAGCCATTATATCAAAGGAAAAAAACTTCCTTTCCACGAGTTATTCATTTGAATGTAAACAATAATAAAAGGATGAACATTACTAGGTAGTGTTCATCCTTTTTGTATGCAAAGAATAGAAGGATAATGATAAAATGAAGATGACATCAATTAGCAGAAATGGAGAGATATATCTTGTTTATTCGTTTAACTAAAGATCAGCAAGAAATGATAGTGGCTGATATTCAGCGATTTTTCTACACTCATCGAGATGAAGACATTAGTGAATTTGAAGCAGAGCGTGTGTTAGATTTTATCAAGGAAAATATCGCTCCATATATTTATAATGCAGCAGTATCAGACGCAAAATATGTAGTGGAAAGACAGTTTAGCTCCATGGAGGAAGAACTGGAGGCGTTGGAACAGCCCATTAAATTAAAGTAATGAGGGAGTTCAAAAAGTTTCGCATTTAAATAATTGACAGAAAATAAAAATATATGGTAATTTAATCTTGAATTAAAGACTATTTAATTCGAAGTATTCATAGCGACTACATAGAGTCCATGAATAAAGCTGTATGTATCTGGCCAAAATGGTTACGAGTGTTGTTCACGTACATGGAATGACGATGATTTCACAAACTGAATGGGAAAACGAGGAGGGTCATATGTTAAAAATCGGTATTATTTTAGGAAGTACGCGAGAAGGTCGTGTTAGCCCACAAGTTGGAGCGTGGGTAAAGGAAGTCGCAGAAAAACGCCGTGATGCGGAATATGAAATAATTGATATCGCTGATTTTAAATTACCGTTTCTTGGAGAGCCAGGGGGAGATACTTCTGGAGTAGCGACATGGTCAGAGAAAGTAGCTGCATGTGACGGCTTTGTCTTTATTGTAGCAGAGTATAACCATTCCATCACAGGTGCACTAAAAAATGCATTAGACTTTTTACGAGTAGAATGGAACAATAAAGCTGCGGGTATCGTTTCCTATGGTTCAGTTGGAGGAGCACGTGCTGCGGAGCATTTAAGAGGGATTCTTGGAGAATTACTAGTTGCTGATGTTCGAGTTCATCCAGCTTTATCATTATTTACCGATTTTGAAAACGGCTCAGTCTTTAAGCCAAAAGAGGTGCAGGCGGATTCAGTTCATCAAATGTTAGATCAGCTTATTCCTTGGTCAACAGCTTTAAAAACAATTCGATCATAATGTTGTGACACTAGGCACATTAAAGTACTTATTGTCTTTCTTAAAAGCAAATATATAGACAGCCGCTTTCAGCTAAATTAGTAGCATGGAAGCGGTTGTTTTTGTTGGAATTATTCCTATTAATGTTCGATTTCTTCAATAACCTTCTCTTTCAAATCTGCATCCATAGAGGATAGTTTGACCGTATTTGAGAGTCGTTCCTTTAATTCCTTATCTGTCAAAATGCCACGCTCTTTTAGAATTTGTACGAGTAGATTCAAGGTCATAATATTTTTAATTTCCGCTGCTTTTGCATCCATTTAAAACCCTCCAAAAATATAGAATTACTACCCCTTAAGTGTACTCCTTTTTAAAAATCATGACACAAAAAGGACAAAACATAGCTAATTTATTTCGTGTTCCGGAATATGTGAGGGAAATTAAGCAGTGTCAGAAATGGTTTATTTCATAGTAACGATAAAACAGTGATAGAAAACGGTGAATATTGTATTTGCAGAGCTCATACCTTCCTAACAGGGGGGATTTCATTGTGAAACGGATAGGAGTCGTTACAGGATTAATGCTGGTCATTATCGCGATCATCATCCTGTTTAATAAATATGAAGATGGTAAGCCTTTAGAAGCCAATTTCGAGAAAGGACCAATAATTACGAAAGAAGAGTTGAGTTTATCACTATTAAAAGATAAGCTGCTTGAAAAATACGTCGGTATAGATGTTAAAACAACTGCGGAAAAGGAATTGGTCATCCAAATTGTAGGGGGAGAAGAGTATGTTCAGTCGGTTAAAACAGACATGGAAGCTATTGCAAAAAGCGTTATAAAAACTTCTGCCTTAAAGGATTACCCGATTGTCTTTGAAAGATGGGAATTTACATCATTGCTGGATGGTAATAAAGCGATGGGCAATGATATTAATCTATTAATCGAAGATTTAATAAAAGGGCTACAATCTTTTGATGTATACGAATACTTAATACTAGAGAATCGAACAACCATTACGATTCAAACAACTATAAAAGGTGACAATGCGGAGGCACTTCAACTAGCGACTAAGATGGAAGGTGCAGTAAAAAAAATTGTCCAAACGAATGTGAGTCAAAGCGATTCCTATGTCATTCATATATTAAATGGGGAGCGAGAAAAAATAAATTGAAAAGGCATCGAGATTTTAAATCTGGATGCCTTCTTTTTTGCTATGTAAGCTCTTAATGTGAAACTAAATTCATGACTCATTTACTTACTCATGGCAAATAAAGCTTGATAGAGTGTTGCGAGGAGTGCCACAAAGTGCATATCATCAGCTTGGAAAAGTTTAAACATTAGCCCCGTCCGTATGAGCTCAGTCTCTATTGGGCTTGCACTGGCAATTTTCTCATCATTACAATATAAATAGGCGGTAGCAGTAAAATCCCTTTCAAAACGAAATGCCAAATTGTCCATAGTAAAGGTGTACGAGGATTCTAATAATTGAACTGTTTTTCGGACAATCGGTATGGTGCTACCATCAGGCATAACGAGCTGATGACTTACCCCTTTTGTTAACAGAGTAGATTGTACTTGAAAAAGGGGGGCACCTAAAGTTGTTCGTGTTTCATAACGATAGGGTAAAGTTTGCTGTGCCGCAACTAATAATACGGCATTTAAAACTTTACCAGTAGAAGAACGCTCTACTTTCTGAAGCACACACACTGTTTCGTTGTTTTCATTGATAATAGGAATATTAGAAAAGCTTTTAAAGGCCTTAGGATAGTGAAGCGTAAATGTTGCCATAAAGAAACCTCCATTCATTATGTATACGAGTATGTCATTCCAGAGGTTTCACAAAATTACAGGAGGATAAAGTTTTGAGCTATTGTTTTCTACCAATTTCACAAGAACAAGCAGAAGATATCGCTTATAATTGGCATTATGAGGGTCACTATTCTTTCTATGATATGGAGGCTGACCATGAGGATTTACAAGCATTTCTCAACCCGTATACAAGAGGAAATGTTTTTGCGGTCTTAAAAAAACAAGAACTAGTTGCTTATTTTAGCATTATGACGGTTGCTGACCAAACGATGGAGATTGGCTTAGGCATGAAACCTAGTCTTACAGGAAAAGGCCTAGGCTATAATTTTTAAAAAAATGCTATTGATTTTGTCTTGGCAAACTATCCTTGCGAAATGATTACCTTATCGGTCGCCACATTTAATCTACGAGCAATCAAGCTATATCGCAAGGTAGGATTTCAAGACGCTCATACTTATATGCAAGCAACAAATGGTGGTGTCTATGAATTTCTAAAAATGGACTATATAAAAGGCTACTAAGGAGAGACAAGTATCTCGCTTTCAGTAGCCTTTTTAACTATTTAAGGTTGTGCGATTTCACCTGAGAGAGCACGTTTTTCCTGCTCTGTATCAAATTCCTTCTCCATTTTTGAAACAACTACTGTCGCCACACCATTACCAATAAGATTTGTAACAGCTCGAGCTTCGGACATAAAGCGGTCAACCCCGATTAGTAATGCAATTCCTTCTACGGGAATCATCGGGAATGCTGCTAATGTGGCAGCAAGTGTAATAAACCCAGAGCCTGTTACACCCGCAGCCCCCTTAGATGTAAGCATTAGAATGGCTAGTAATGTGATTTGATGCCAAATATCTAAATCAACACCGTAAGCTTGGGCAATAAATATAGCGGCCATCGATAAGTATATGGATGTTCCATCTAAGTTAAAGGAATAACCTGTTGGTATAACTAGCCCCACAACTTGCTTAGAACAGCCGTAGTTTTCTAATTTACGCATCATGGAAGGCAATGCTGATTCAGATGAAGATGTACCAATAACGATGAAAATTTCATCTTTAATGTATTTAATAAATTTAAAAATACTAAAACCGAAGTAATGTGTAATAAATCCGATGATGACAACGATAAAAATAAACATTGTAATATAGACGGAGAGCATTAAAAATCCTAAGTTGCCTAGAGATTTAAGTCCAAAGTTGCCGATTGTATAACTCATGGCACCAAATGCGCCAATAGGAGAAATTTTCATTACCATATTAACGATTTTAAAGAAGATATCCGCAACTTGTTCAAAAAATTTAATAACTGGCTTAGCTGGTTCACCAATCGCCGCCGCTGCTAATCCAAATAATACAGCTGAAAATAAGACAGGTAGTAATTCACCATTTGCGAGTGCACCCACAACATTATCAGGGATGATTTGCATGATAAATGCACCCAAACCGTGTTCTGCCGCCGCTGCATTTGTATATTGAGAGACATCTGCTCCGTTGGCGGCTTCTGTATTAAAGCCTTTACCTGGTTGTACAATATTGACAACGATAAGACCAATCGCCAAGGCAAATGTCGAAACAATTTCAAAATAGATTAAAGCTTTTCCCCCGATTTTCCCAACCTTTTTGACATCACCCATACTACCAATACCAATTACAACCGTTAAGAAGATAATGGGTGCTATTAACATTTTAATTAGTTTAATAAATATATCCGCCAATATTTTTAGCTTTGCTCCGAACTCTGGGAACGCTGCACCTACGATAATCCCTAGTACAATAGCAATCAATACTTGGACTGTTAAGTTTTTAAAATTTATACGCATATAGTTCTCCCCCTACAACATCTATGAAGATTGTGTGAACGCTTTCATGTCGTTATCATAGCTGAAATTTTCCGACAATAGTTTTTATGACCGTAATGTTTCTATTGTTCATTTAGTTCATTTTTCAATGAGAGGGTTGGTAAATGCAGTAATAGCAATGATTTCAGGCTGTTTTATAGTAGTTTTAAATTTTAGTAATCTATTATAATACAAAAGAAAAGATCCTTACGATATGTAAGGATCTATCATTAATGACCAAAAGTATTATGGTGCAACAATTTTTTTAATCTCAGTTAGAATCTCATCATTTTGTGTTTGGGTTTTATAAAAATCATAGACAGGGGAGAGCTGCTCCTTAAAGCGCTGTCTTTCCTTAAGACTCATTGTAGAAACATCAAAATCATCTTGCTGTTTAAGCTTTAACATATCCTGTTCATTCATACGGGCAGCCTGTTCAAACTGCCAATCTGTTGTTTCCTTCATAGCCTCCACCAATTGATGTTGAATTTTAGCTGGTAAGGAATCCCAAAAGCTTTCATTCATTAATACCGCATAGCCTAAAATACCATGCTGTGTGATGGTCATATGTTTTTGAACTTTGTAGAAACCTTTTGAGTAAATATTAGAGGCTGTATTTTCCTGTGCATCAATGGCGTGTTTCTCTAAATCTGTATAAACCTCACTAAATGAAATCGGAATAGGCGTTGCTTTCAAAACTTCAAATTGTTTCTCCAATGTTTTACTAGGCATTGTGCGAACACGTAAACCCTGTAAATCTTCAAATGTGTGAATGGGGTGATCCACAGAGGTTAGATGCTTAAAGCCGTTGTACCAAAAGCCGAGCCCTTTTATATGAATTGGTTCTAGCTCGTTTAATAATTGATCACCGATTGTTCCTGTCAGTACTTCTTGTACCTCATCATTTGTATTAAACAGGAAGGGTAAATCAAGAACTTGCCAATTCGGTACATACGTTGTCATCTTAGAAAAGGTCGGGATAATCATTTCGACTTCACCCTTTTGCAAAGCCTGAAACTCATTTTCATCATTAAATAAAGAGGAATTGGAGTATACATGCACTTTGACTTTGCCCTTCGTCTTTTCTTCTACTAATTCAGCAAATTTATTGGCAGCCTGTCCTTTTGGTGTATTTTCAGCTACTACATGACTTAGATGGATGGTAATTTGCGTGTCTAACCCCTTTTGTTCATCATCGTATGGAAGCGGCTTTGCGAAAAGCAAACCTTGTTGAACACTAATGGTGATCACTAAAAATAAGACGGTTACAATCGTTCCAATAATAAATTTTTTCATTGAATACACCCAATTTATTCGTATTTTCTATTGTTTTTGTTATTCTAACATATGGAGTAAGCTAAAATATAGTAGAGGGGAGGCGATTATCTTGAAATTTCAGAAGTTATCGATGCAAAGAAAAATTATGTCGCTGACTTTTTTTATACTCATGCTTTCCTTTAGTATTGGTGGTACTTTTTTGTTGGGGTATGTGATGAATGAACAAAAGAGCAAGCTTAGTGACCAAGCATTACTAGTAGCCAAAACAGTGGCGCAGCTTCCTGAAATTAAAACCTATATTGCCCACGAAAACATTGAAATGGCCATACAACATATTAACCCTGTAGTGGAAGAAATCCGAGATATAAATGGGGCTCAATATATAGTCGTTTTGGATATGAAAAGACAGAAGTATTCTCACCCCAGTAAAGCGGAACTGGGTAGCATTTCGCAATCTGCCGATTTAAACGCTGCTTTTTCCGAACATTACTATACGTCAATCGCACATGGGGAGCATGGCAACATGGTTCGCGCGTTTGTACCAATTATGAACAATCAAGGACAACAAATAGGTGTTACGGTCGTTGGATATAGTGTTTTGACGGTGGCGGAATTACTGCAATCGATGCAAACGGAGCTGATCATTACTTTACTATTATCTTTAATCTTTAGCGTATGGGGTGCGCGAACATTAGGGCTTCATATGAAAAAGCAAATGTTTGGATTAGAGCCTCATGAAATTGCCAAAATGTATGTAGAACGAACGGAAACCTTTAATGCGATGCATGAGGGCATTATTGCGATCGATAATGATTTGACCATTACCATTTTTAATGAGAAGGCCTGCGAAATACTTGGAGTTGACGAAGAACCATCTAATTTGATTGGTCAGAAAATTTTTCACGTCTTACCGGATACAAGGCTACCTGAAATTTTGGAGCTTGATCAGCCACTATTTAACCGAGAGTTATATATAAATGATCATAGTATTATGAGTAATCGTATCCCCATACAGGTTAGTGGAGAAACTGTTGGAGCAGTGGCCATGTTTAAAGATCGGACAGAAGTGAAGAAGCTTGCTGAAGAGCTGACAGGAGTACGAGCATTTGTTCAAGCGCTTCGTGTTCAAACACATGAGCATAAAAATAAACTGCATACGATAGCTGGACTTTTACAACTTGGACATCATGAGCAGGCTTTATCCTACTTGACGCAGGTAAAGGAAGAACACGATGAAATTACTAACTTTTTAAATGAACGTATTAAGAATGAAAATATTTCAGGGCTATTACTTAGTAAAATTTCCTATGCTAAAGAACAAGGAATCCGACTGGAAATTGACCGTGAAAGTCGTTTAACATCCTTTCCACCTAATTTAGATCATCATGATTTTGTCATTCTATTCGGGAATTTAATAGAAAATGCCTTTGATGCATTAAGGGATACACAGGTGGAGGAAAAGGTTATCCATGTTTCTGTCGATGAAGACGAGGATGTCTTAGCGATTCTGGTCACGGATAACGGTGTTGGCATGACAGATGAGATCAAGAGCCATATTTTTGACAATGGTTTTTCTACAAAAGAGAAAAATTACAGAGGAATAGGGCTATTTTTAATAAAAGAGATTGTTGAAAAAGGACAAGGTGATATTGAAGTCATCAGCGAACCAAATAAAGGGACTAGTTTTTTACTAACATTTTACTATGCATAAGCATTAATTTTGGAATGGAGGGCTGATAATGGTACAAATCAAAGTATTATTAATTGAGGATGATCCAATGGTCCGTGAGGTGAATCGTCAATTTATTGAAAAGGTAGATCACTTTCAGGTGATTGGACAAGCATCCAATGGTTTAGATGGCGTGACGCAAATTCGTCAACATCAGCCTGACTTAGTATTTATGGATATTTTTATGCCGGAGCAAGATGGCATCACTAGTTTACATAAAATTCGCGAGCTGGACTTACCAGTAGATGTTATCACTGTCACGGCTGCGAATGATATGGACACGGTGAAACAAGTATTGCATCTAGGTGTTTTTGATTATATTATGAAGCCCTTTTCGTTTGAACGTGTCAAAGGGACACTTGAAAATTATTTACGCTTTAAAAAGCAAACGCAAACGGAACGCGAGCTGACACAAGGTGAATTGGATCAGCTATTCCATTATCGTGATGGCACTTTGGAACAGTCTACCTTATTACAAACAGAAAAAAACCTTCCGAAAGGCTTTAACCGTACAACGCTGGAAAAAGTGGTGCACTTTTTGCAATCGGTAGATGGTGCATCGGCAGAAGAAGTTGCAAGTGGCGTTGGGATTGCTCGTGTAACAGCTAGAAGATATTTAGATTATTTAGAGAAACAAGAGAAAATTACGATGGATGTCCATTATGGTGGAATTGGTCGTCCGATAAACTATTATTTTAGTAAATAAAGAAAAAATCCTGTTTGTCATCATGACAAGCAGGATTTTTTTAGTAATCAATGGGGCATAATTTTCTCAACTGGTGTAGGTGTTTTAATCTTCGGTAGAATTTTATCTAATGTCACTGTACGTTTGATAACGTGTGTGGATGGATCATTTTCATCAAATTGATCCAAGAAGGCAATGACCTCTTTGACAATAGGTGTTGGTGTTGAAGCACCTGCTGTCACAGCAACTTTATTAATGCCTTTTAACCAATCTATTTTAAGCTCTGAAACGTCCGCGATACGATAGGAAGGTGTCCCAGCGATTTCAACAGAAACTTGCGTTAAACGATTGGAGTTATTCGATTTAGGGTCACCTACAACAATCAATAGTTCCGCTTCTCCTGCCTGCTTAGCGACAGCTTCTTGACGGACTTGAGTAGCTAAACAAATCTCTTTGTGTACCTCAATATGAGGGAATTTTTCTTTTAAACTATCCATTAAATGGGCGACATCCCATTGGCTCATTGTCGTTTGATTTGTGACAAGCAATTTATCATTCGTTAAGTTTAACGCATCAATATCATTGGAAGATTGAACTAAATGGACATGATCAGGTGCAACGCCAATGGCACCCTCAGGTTCCGGGTGTCCTTTTTTCCCAATATAAATAATATCATAGCCTTCTGCAGATTTTTCACGAATTAAATCGTGAGTAACAGTTACATCAGGACATGTAGCATCAATGGACACTAGGCCTTTACGCTTCGCAATTTCACGAATTTCAGGTGAGACACCATGTGCTGTGAAAATCACAGTACCAGATTCAACTTGTTCGATAATTTCTAAGCGATTATCGCCGTCTAAAGTGATGATACCATCTTCTTCGAACGCGTCTGTGACATGTTTATTATGGACAATCATTCCTAGAATGTAGATAGGTCTTGGTAATGTTTTATCAAGTGCGGCGTTTCGTGCGATGACCATCGCATCAACAACACCGTAGCAATAGCCACGTGGATTAATTTTTAATACTTGCATGGTTGTGACTCCTTTCAAGCTTTACCTATCTACATTATAACGGACAGGGGCGGCGAATACAAAGAAACGTTCATTTACATTGGTGGCTGGAAAATACGTGGTTTAGATGGAATTGGTTCAGGAGGCGAAAATGATGCTGATGTACTTTGTCTTGCCGATCGCTTAGTTCCTGTAGCAGCCTTGCTATCACTGCCTGCACGATCAGCGCCAGCCGCTCCGCCTCCCGTCGAAGGTAGTCCTTGGAATCCTTTATATAACTTTAATAAGGACGGTATATTTTTAACCATTGGCATCGCTTGTTGAATATAAGGGGTATAAGTTTTAGCGGAATTAAATAAACTGTTTGCTTGTTGTAAGAATGAACCGATTTTAGAAGGTTCTTGCACAGGTGGCATCGGCATTTGTCCTCCAAAGGAACCTATTCCATTTGCCATTGGAAAGCCGCCTGGAATTCGTGGTTGAGCAGGGAAGCCTCCAGGCGGGAAAAAGGACTGCGGTGACATCTGTGGTGGTGTTGGCATGGGCATTCTCATGCCACCGGGATACATAGGGTATGGATAAGGTGGTCGAAATACCATAATGATCTCCTTTCTACTTGTTTTTCATTGATGACATACCTGATTATAGCTATGATATGCAGAGGCTAATGGGAGGGTGCGATAATTTATAAGGCGAATTCATCAAAGAAAGAGCAGAAGTGCAACTAAGCCTTCTGCTACGATCCTTTTATCTTATTCATCTTCATGATAGCGAAGCATTCGATAACCGACCCGCACATGTGTCTGTATCAGTTTAGGCTGTGCTGGATCAGCTTCTATTTTTTTTCGAAGTGTCGCCATAAACACCCGTAAACTTGGAATATCTGATTGTAGAGCATTGTGCCAGATTTCCTTTAAAATAAAATTATGTGTTAGAACTTTCCCGACATGCTTGGATAAAACAACTAAAAGTTTATATTCAATAGGCGTGACATGTATTTCTTTGCCATTTACTAATACGGTTTGATCTACATAATTAATTTGAAGATAACCATTGGTAAAAGTTGAATTTTCCTGTTCTGGTGGATGTTCATAGGCTGCTCTCCTTAAAGCAACACGAATTCTTGCTAATAATTCTTCCACACTGAATGGCTTCGTGACATAATCATCTGCACCTGCATCCAGGGCGTTAATCTTATCATATTCTTCCCCGCGGGCACTGACGACAATAATGGGTGTTTGAGTCCAGCTTCTAATTTTTGTAATAAGCTCTACACCATCTATGTCTGGTAGTCCTAAATCCAAAATATAAACATCTGGTTTCATGGTAATAGCCTTTTGAAGTGCACGATTCCCATCTTGGGCAATGTCGAATTCATACTGCTGGGTAGCTAATGTCATTTTTATCAAATTGGCAATGGCCACATCATCTTCTACTACTAGAATTCGTTTATTTATCAAATTTTTTACTCCTTTTTCAGTGAAAAGTTAAAAATTGTTCCTTGAGGTTTATTATCTGCAACAGTGATGTGACTACCATGTAATTTTAAAATTGTTTGACACAGGGCTAAGCCTAAACCGAGCCCACGTCTACTATCACTGCGTTGTACCTTGCCAGTCGTAAACGGCTCAAACAAATTACTCTTTAAGGAATCATCAATTCCTGGTCCATTATCTGAAATACTGAAGTTTACTAAACCATCACATTCCTTCACCAAAATAGCAATGTCACTACCTGGGGGTGTGTAGGTCAATGCATTATCGATGATATTGATAAAAACCTGTATGATCAATCTCGCATCCATTAGGCTTAATAAAAATTCTGGTTCTATTTGATAGGATATTGTATGCGAGCTATTTTGGTGAACAACATGGGAAAGAGCCTCTTGAATAATATCTTCTACTAATTCTAATTGCATTTCTAAAGCAAATTGTCCATCCTCTAGCTTAGAAACCGCTAGTAGGTTTTCAACCATTTGTACAAGCCATTTCGAATTATTAAAAATATCCTCATACAATTTATTTTTTTCACTATCGGGTATTAATGGTGCGTTGTTTAGTAAGATATCCGCATTACCAGAAATAGCAGTGAGCGGTGTTCGAAGGTCATGAGACACTGCCCGTAAAAGGTTAGCCCGCATCTGTTCCATTTCAGCTTCTCGCGCTACTTCTTCGTGGAGCTTCTGTAAATACCATTTATCCATTGCGAATGAAAAATCATTAATGATGGCATGCAAAATATTGCGTTCAAATGCAGGAAGTGGCGATAGTTTAGACAGTGCAATACCTATAACCCCTTTCACATTTCCATTAGAAATAACGGGTATATAGTAAGCATTCACCTCAGGAAATATATCTGTGGATACACCAGCGACATGTTTATTATTCGTCACCCAGCTCACAACGCCATGCTCGTTTGGGTTATTAAAAAGCGTAGCTATTTTTTGATTTTCAATTGTAGATATTTTCTCCGTACGAAAAAAAGTAGATTTCCCAATTGCCTGATTGTCTATTTCAAAAAATTGCACAGGTTTTTCTACTAATTTGACAATTTGAGTCATGCCTTCCGTAATAATTTCCTCAATAGACTTTGCATGTTGCAGTCTACGATTTGTTTCAAGTAGCACTTCCATTCGATAAGATTTTCGTATAGCTATAATCGTTTGCGCCTTGATTTTTTTCGTTAAGCTACTGGTAATTACTCCAGAGAGAAACATGATAAAAAAAGTCATAGGATAGTCACGATGATACGCATCAAATGAAAACCGTGGCTCTGTAAAAAAATAATTAAAAAGTAAAACAGCAACGATGGAACTAATAATGCTCATTATCCATCCTGATGACCAAATAGCAAGAATGAGAACACCTAGAATATAAATGGTTATGATATTAGGCTCGCTAATATCAATGGAATACAAATATAGGCCGACTATGGATATTACGCTAAATACGATAAACATTTTAAATAGATCCAGCCATTCAAATGCTAGTTTATTTTTAATATTAGGAAAGTAGAATTGTTCATTTTCTTGATCGGGCACTATGTGTATAGATAAATTCGGCACATATTCGTTCAGGCGATCACTAATTTTCGTGTTTGGCTGCCACCATTTTTTTCTCATACTTGATCGACCGATGACAAGTTTAGTAACACCACTAATTTGAGCATAGTTGGCAAGGGCTGCAGCTACGTCATCTTCTTGAACAATGACAACATGGCCGCCAAGCTGTTCTACTAGTTTGATATGTTGTTGTAGGCGTTCAGAATCAGCATGATTTCTTTCATGCGCCTGCATGTTTTGAACATAAAGAGCGGTAAATTTGCCATGCAATGCTTGGGCAAGTCTTGCAGTAGTTCGAATTACCTTTGCATTTGTAGGAGAACTACTGATACCTACAAGTAAGTGTTCTTCGATTTGTACATAGTTTCTGACAGATTCATTACTGTTTAATTGTTGATAGTTGATAGTATCGGCTGTTCGCCGTAATGCAATTTCACGTAGCGATACTAAATTTTGCTTACGGAAAAATGAATGCAAAGCTTTCTCTGCCTGTTGTTTTCCATATACCTTCCCATTTTGCAGACGTTGAATTAATTCGTCTGGTTCAATGTCGACAACCTTTATTTGCGCGGCTTGATCGATTAAATAATCAGGAATACGCTCCCGTACTTTAATCTCTGTGATTTCTTCCACTAAATCATGAAGACTTTCAATATGTTGAATATTTACAGTTGTAAAAACATGAATACCTTTAGCAAGTAGTTCTTCAACATCTCCAAAACGTTTCTTATGCCGCATGGTTGGCACATTAGAATGGGCCAATTCATCGATCACAACAATTTCTGGTTGTCGCTGCAACACGGCATCTATATCTAATTCCTGAAATATTTTTCCGTTATAGGTTATTTTCTTTGTAGGAATTTGCTCAAGTCCTTCAAGTAATGCTAACGTTTCTGGACGAGGATGCGGTTCCACATAGCCAACCACTACATCTTTACCGAGTTTTTGTGCCTGATGTGCCGCATCTAACATGGCATAAGTTTTACCTACCCCTGCAGCATAGCCGAGAAAGATTTTTAATTTCCCTATAGATTGTTCCTCCTGTTGAAGCCTCGCAAGAAACATTTCTGGAGTGGGACGTATATTTTCCATCCTCTTTCACCTCATTTGTATTATAGCGTTAACTTCCATTAAGAAAGTATAAAGATTTTGCTTCTTTATCCTTTCTTAATAGAAAAAAGGATTTCCTAACACTACATTAATTTCAAAGTCAGTATGATGAGAGCATCCTTAAGGAGAAGGGGTGTTACGATTGATGGATTTTTTTATGATGGGCTTACTGATCATAAGCTTTGCATGTGTGTTGGCGTTAACAGTATGGTGCTACAAGCTAGTAGAAAAGTAACGAGGAGGAAGTTAATTTGTGGATTTTTATGGGAGTAGTACTAGTATTTCTTTTTGGTTATTTAGGGCATGCATTACTTTACCCAGAAAATTATTAAAGGCAGGGGGGACACACTATGTGGCAAATAGCCATCGTATTGATGATTTATTTACCGCTCGTTATCTTAACGGGACATTATTTATATCGGGTTACATTACAACAAAAAACATGGCTTGATCCTCTATTAGATAAAGTCGACGCAGCCATTTATAAAGTTTGCGGCATTAAACGAGCTGATATGACGGGCAAAGAATATGTACTTTCATTAATTGTTTCAAATGCCATGATGGTGTTTGTAGGATATATCATACTACGCATTCAAGCATTACTATTTTTAAATCCAAATAATATCAACAATATGGAAGCTACCCTTTCGTTTAACACGATTATTTCATTTATAACGAATACAAATCTTCAGCATTATAGTGGTGAATCTGGACTCAGCTATTTATCACAGATGCTAGTCATTACTTTTATGATGTTTACATCAGCAGCTACTGGCTATGCAGCTTGTATGGCTTTCTGTCGTAGATTAGTGGCTAAAACAGATACAATAGGGAATTTTTTTGTCGATTTTGTTCGTGTTATTACTCGTATTTTAATGCCTTTTTCCATTGTTGTGGCTCTAATTTTAGTTTCTCAAGGATCACCACAAACCTTAAATGGCAATCAAACCATACAAACAATTGAGGGGAAATTACAAGATATTGCACTTGGGCCGATTGCTTCTCTTGAATCTATTAAACATATAGGGACAAATGGTGGCGGTTTTAACGGAGCGAATTCAACAACACCCTTTGAAAATCCAACCGTTCTTTCCAATATAGTAGAGATGTTATCTATGATGCTATTGCCAGGGGCATGTGTCGTCGCGTTTAGTCTAATGGTTGCCTCCAGAAAAAAGAACACTATTTTGGGCAAACAAGGGCTGGCTATTTTTTCAGCGATGAGTATATTGTTCCTCGTAGGATTAGTGACTGTGTACATAGCAGAGAAGACAGGTAATCCATTTATTAGTGAACTCGGCATTACACAGGAGCTTGGAAGTATGGAAGGAAAAGAAATGCGCTTTGGGGTAGCACAATCAGCATTATTTACGACTGTTACGACTGCATTTACTACTGGGTCCATTAACAATATGCATGATACATTAACGCCACTTGGTGGTCTTGTACCTATGTTTAATATGATGCTCAATGTTGTGTTCGGAGGTAAAGGCGTTGGGCTTATGAACATGATGATGTATGTTTTGCTGACCATTTTCATTGCGTGTTTAATGATTGGTCGATCTCCACAGTTTTTAGGTAAAAAAATTGAAGAAAAAGAAATGAAATTAATTGCTCTTTGTATTCTAATTCATCCTGCTATTATTTTGCTCTTTTCAGCGCTTGCGGTTGCAACACCATCTGGGATAGCTGGAATAACGAATCCAGGGGCACATGGATTATCACAAGTTCTCTATGAATTCGCCTCTGCCTCTGCTAACAATGGCTCTGGCTTCGAAGGGTTAGCGGATAATTCAACTTTTTGGAATGTAACAACAGGACTGGCTATGTTCTTTGGTCGTTATGTAACCATCATCATTCAATTAGCTATTGCCTCTTTGCTTGCTAATAAAGTAAGGCATAACGATTCACTAGGAACATTAAAAACGGATACGACTACCTTTACTTTTTTACTCGTTGCTATCGTGTTGATGATTGGTGCGCTGACATTTTTACCAGCTTTAGCACTTGGTCCGATTACAGAGCATTTACAACTTTATTCTTAATGAGGAGAGACACATATGGAAAAAGCAAGCAAAAGTTTGATGACTGGTGTCATACTAAAAAGAGCGTTAATAGATGCTTTTAAGAAATTTAGCCCCATATATATGCTGAAAAATACTGTTATGTTTGTCGTAGAGGTAGGATTTTTGTTTGTGTTACTATTAGTTCTTTTTCCAAATCTGTTTGGTAACGATGGTGGAGAACATGCACGATTATACAATGGGATTGTAGCGATTATACTCTTTGTTACGATTCTATTTGCAAATTTTGCAGAGTCGATTGCGGAAGGAAGAGGGAAAGCACAGGTTCAAACTTTAAAAAATACAAAGACAGTGACACAGGCACGTGTTTTGCTTAATGATGGCTCTGAAATTTTTAAACTGGCACATGAATTAAAAAAAGGCGATATTGTGTTAGTTCAAGCGGGAGAGATCATTCCTAATGATGGTGAAGTCCTTGACGGAATTGCTACTGTAGATGAATCCGCAATTACAGGTGAATCTGCTCCTGTAGTGAAGGAACGGGGAGGAGATTTTTCGTCAGTTACCGGAGGGACGACGGTTACAAGTGATTGGCTGACAATTGAAATTACATCTATGCCTGGTGAATCATTTCTAGATAAAATGATAACGCTTATTGAAGGAGCTAGCCGAAAGAAAACACCAAATGAAATAGCACTCAATACGCTTCTCGTAAGTTTAACGATTATCTTCCTATTAGTTGTAGTGTCACTCTATCCAATGACAATATATTTACATGTGCCGATTTCTATCGCTACGTTAATTGCCCTGACAGTTTGTTTAATACCAACGACGATTGGTGGTTTATTGTCAGCGATCGGTATTGCAGGAATGGACAGAGTAACGCAATTTAATGTTATAGCGATGTCTGGTAGAGCAGTAGAGGCATGTGGAGATGTGGATACATTAATCTTAGATAAAACTGGCACGATTACGTATGGAAATCGCATGGCGGCTGACTTTTTACCAGTAAAAGGGGTGGAAACTAAGGATTTAATTCGAGCTGCATGGCTTAGTTCTCTAACAGATGATACACCAGAGGGGAAATCTATTTTATCATTGGCCTGCGAATTAAGGGTAAATACGGACGGTGAAGAAACAATTATTAAGTCAAGTGAGCATATTCCATTTACCGCACAGACACGAATGAGTGGCTTAGATTCAGTGGATGGCACTAAAGTTCGAAAGGGAGCCTCTGATACGATAAAAAAAGAATGTATGAAAGCAGGACATAGCATTCCTAGCAATTTGGATCAATTGGTTCAACAAGTGTCTTCTGTTGGTGGGACACCACTGTTAGTAGCGTTAAACGATAGGATTTTAGGGGTCATTTATTTAAAGGATGTCGTCAAGGCTGGACTGAAGGAACGCTTTGATCAGCTTCGTGCAATGGGCATTAAAACGATTATGTGTACGGGTGATAATCCACTTACTGCAGCAGCAATCGCAAAGGAAGCGGGAGTAGATAGCTTTATTGCAGAAAGTAAGCCAGAAGATAAAATTCAAGTGATTAAAGACGAGCAGGCACAAGGTAAAGTTGTAGCGATGACGGGAGATGGTACGAATGATGCGCCAGCACTGGCACAGGCGAATGTAGGGCTTGCCATGAATTCAGGAACCAATGCAGCAAAGGAAGCTGCGAATATGGTTGATTTAGATTCAAATCCAACTAAAATTATTGAAGTTGTCGAAATTGGCAAGCAGTTGCTAATGACTCGCGGTGCTTTAACTACATTTAGTATTGCAAACGATATCGCAAAATATTTTGCTATTATTCCAGCTATGCTAATGGTTGCGGTACCTGAGATGAAAGCATTAAATATTATGAATCTCAATTCACCTACTAGTGCCATTATTTCTGCCTTAATTTTTAATGCTGTTATTATTCCATTGCTAATTCCAATCGCTATGAGAGGCGTTAAGTATAAGCCAATGAGTGCCGCGAAATTATTGAATAAAAATTTGCTTGTGTACGGTGTTGGCGGAATAATAGCCCCGTTTATTGGCATTAAAATCATTGATCTACTAGTAGGACCATTATTTCGTATAGTTGGATTATAGGGAGGAAGCTATATGCGAAAAATTTTTGATAGTTCTAAGCAGGCATTACTTATAACAATCGCCATGTTCATTATATGTGGTTTAATATACCCGTTTGCCGTGACAGCTTTAGCCCAAGGGGTGTTTCATCAACAAGCAAATGGCAGTTTATTAGAAATGGACGGTCAAGCGGTTGGTTCTGAATTAATCGGGCAAAATTTTACTGCTCCAGAATATTTCTGGGGGCGTGTTTCATCTGTTAACTATAATGTTTATACGAAAGAGGATATGCTACCAGATGACAATGGTGAAGTGAACTACAGTGGTGTTAGCTCAGGTACATTTAACTATGCACCAACCAATCCAGAATTGAAGAAACGGATAGAAGTGGATATCGAGAAGTTTTTACTTGCAAATCCATCCGTACAACGACAAGATATACCTTCTGATTTAATGACTGCCTCAGGTTCAGGATTGGACCCGCATATTAGTGTGAAGGCGGCACAAATACAAGTGGATCGAATAGCCCAAGCAAGCGGGCTTTCAAAGGAGAAAATTAATAAAATTATAGAGGCCAATATAGAAAAACGGACATTAGGCGTATTTGGAGAAGATAAGGTGAACTTCCTTATGGCGAATCTAGAAATTAGGGGGGAAATGGATAAAGCTAAAGATTAAAAAACAGGTAGAGGGCTTCTCTACCTGTCTCTCTATATATTAAGCTTGTGAATTTACAAGGATTTTAATATGGTTTTTCTCTTTCATTAATGCCTCAAAGCCCTCTGTTACGACTTCCTCAAGAGCAATATGTTTCGTCACTAGTTTATCAGCTGGGAAGTAGCCTTGCTTCATTAATTCCATCACAGCTGGGAAAATATCGCGATAAGCAATAATACCTTTAACAGAACGCTCTGTTAATACGATATTGTTGGGCAGAATAGAGGCATCAGTTTCCCAAATAGAAACAATAATTGTTTCACCTTCAAATGTTGTGGAATCTATCGCTTGCTGTAATACAACTGGAACGCCTGTTACTTCAAATGCTACATCAACGCCACCATTCGTTAATTCATGTAGACGAGCTACTGCATCCTCATCTTTAGGATTAATAACTGCTGTAGCACCAAGTTCTAATGCTTTAGCGGCACGCTCTGCTGAAAGCTCTACTGCATATATTTCGGACGCGCCTGCTGCACGTAACGCTTCAATGACAAGGAGCCCGATTGGACCTGTTCCAAAGACCGCTGCCTTATCGCCTGCTTTTAATTTGCTTTGGCGTACTGCATGAAGGGCTACCGCTGCTGGTTCGACTAATGCGCCTTGCTCGTAGGAAAGTCCTTCTGGCATTTTGTGAACCAATTTTTCGTCTACCATTGTATATTCAGAGAATCCTCCGCCACCGCCTGAAAGACCGTGGAAACCTAAATGCTTACAAATATTATACTTACCTTTTTTACACGCAGCACATTCGCCACAAGATAGAATCGGTTCAACTACGACAGGATCTCCCACTTTTACGGATGTTACAGCATCCCCAATTTCAACTACTTCGCCTGAGAATTCATGTCCCATTACAATTGGTGCGATATCTTTACTTACATAGTGAGGTTGCTCTACAGGAATAAAGATTGGACCAGCTGCGTATTCATGTAAATCACTCCCACAAATTCCTGTCCAATGTACTTTAATTTTTACTTTTCCAGGTGCAATGACTGGTTCTTCAATATTTTCTACACGGATGTCTTTTGCTTTATACCATCTTGCTGCTTTCATGATCTATCAACCTCCTATAATATCTTACAGCCCCATCATAACATGTGGGAATAATGCTAATCATTAGCTCCCTATAAATTGACATAAAATTTACATATACCCAGCTTTTTCGAGTATTGATACAGCGCTTTTTTGATTGCATATTCTCCATATTTCAAGTACCTTTGATAAGGGCTTTGTTACGGTGATCATAAAACGATAAAATTATGTTTATGCTTGTAAGAATAGGATGTAAATATACCTTAAAGTTCGAATCATGGTACAATGAAAAAAGATGTTAGGAGGAACGAATGATGTCAAAATATACTGATTATAATTTTCAGCCATTTTTGCAGGACGCCATTGCAGAACTTGGCTTTACAGAACCGACACCAATTCAAAAAGAAATTATTCCATTATTATTAAAAGGGAAGAGTGCCATTGGACAGGCGCATACAGGAACAGGGAAAACACATAGTTTTTTAATTCCGATAGTTCAACGTATTGATGTAGAGAAACAGGAAGTACAGGCCGTTATTACTTCTCCTACACGTGAGCTTGCACAGCAAATTTATGATGCATTAAATCAATTAATAGAAGGAACTGCCATACAGGCAAAACTTTTTATTGGGGGTACGGACAAACAACGCTCTATTGATAAGTTAAAAACGCAACCTCAAATTGTTGTTGGAACACCTGGCCGTATTCGTGACCTTGTTTCAGCACAAGCGTTATTTGTGCATACGGCACCAATTCTAGTTGTTGATGAAGCAGATTTAGCTTTCGATATGGGCTTTATTGAGGAAATTGATGGATTTGCTTCCCAAATGCCAGAGAAACTTGAAATGTTCGTATTTTCAGCAACAATCCCAGAAAAGCTACAGCCTTTCTTAAAAAAATATATGGACGCACCTGTCCATGTTCACATGAATGATAAACGACCTGTGGCAGAGGGCATTGATTTTATGCTTGTACCAGTTCGTTCTAAATCACGTAATAAACGTTTATTAGAAGTTATCGAAGGTATCAATCCATTTTTGGCTGTTATTTTTACAAACACGCGTAAATCGGCTGAGCATGTTGCTGGTTATTTAAATGAGCATGGTATCCGTTGTGGACAAATCCATGGTGATTTAAGCCCACGTGACCGTAAGAAAATGATGAAGCAGATTCGTGATCTTGAATATCAGTATATTGTTGCGACAGATTTGGCGGCACGTGGAATTGATATTCAAGGAATTTCTCATGTCATTAACTATGAAATTCCTGAGGACTTAGAATTCTTTATTCACCGTGTTGGACGTACAGCTCGTGCAGGTAATAAAGGAACAGCGATTACATTATTTGAGCCATCCGAAGAGGATGCAGTAGTACGTGTGGAAAAAATGGGTATTCCATTTGTGCAAATGGACGTTAAAGATGGAGAATGGTCCGAGTTAAAAGAGCGTCATGCCCGTAAAAATCGTGTTAAACAAGAGAATGAAATAGATGTGAAAGCGAAGTCATTGGTACGTAAACCTAAAAAGGTAAAACCAGGCTATAAGCGTAATATGAAATGGGAAATGGAAAAAATTAAAAAACGTGAACGTCGCTTAAAAGCGAGAGGAAAAAAATAGGGGGGCTTTTTACATGCTACTTGGCTCACATGTTTCGATGAGTGGGAAGGAAATGTTACTTGGCTCTAGTAAAGAGGCATTATCGTACGGAGCTAATACATTTATGATCTATACAGGAGCGCCGCAAAATACACGTCGGAAAGCGATTGCCGATTTGAACATTATGAATGGACTCCTTCATATGAAAGAGCATGGCATGACTAATATTGTCGTTCATGCTCCCTATATCATCAATATTGGCAATACGGAAAAACCAGAAACTTTTCGTCTTGGGGTAGATTTTTTACAGTCGGAAATTGAACGTACAGCAGCATTAGAGGCAACACAAATTGTCTTGCACCCTGGTGCACATGTGGGTGCTGGGGCAGATGCTGGGATTGCCAAAATTATTGAAGGCTTAAATGAAGTATTGTCGCAAGATTATCCCGTCCAAATTGCATTAGAAACAATGGCAGGGAAAGGAACAGAATGTGGCCGTTCCTTCGAAGAGTTAGCAAAAATCATAGACGGTGTCACTCATAACGAACGTCTTTCTGTATGTTTTGATACTTGCCATACACATGATGCTGGCTATAACATTGTCGAGGATTTCGATGGTGTTCTCAACGAATTTGATAAATTAATAGGTGTTGACCGTATCAAAGTTCTGCACATTAATGATTCAAAAAATGTGCGAGGCGCTGCTAAAGACCGTCACGAAAATATCGGTTTTGGTCACATTGGTTTTGATGCCTTAAACTACGTGGTCCACCATCCACAATTAATGGCGATCCCTAAAATTTTAGAAACACCATTCGTACCACTTGCTAGTGATGCCAAATCAAAATCAGCTCCATACAAAGCTGAAATTGATATGTTACGAAGCAGTACATTTAAGCCTGAGCTTATCGAGGCTTTAAAAGGCTAACAAAGAAGCCCAACATCTAGCCACAGTGCTGATGTTGGGCCTTATTACGTTATTTTGTAAAAAGTGCGATTAGCTGACGAGAGCGCTTTCTTCCTAAAACAGCCTCCACTTCAACTAAAATATCTTTAGGAATGCCTAAAAAAAGCCAGGAGAATGAGAATTGCTCCAAATAAGGCCGAAGTTTTTTTATTTCAGAAGTTGTAATGTCAAAGCCCTCTTCACGAGCAATCGCGACAATTTCCTTATCCGTGCTTTGTGCCAATTGCTGTAAAAATTGAATACTCAAAGTCAATCCTCCTTTATAATATGGTTGATTAAATGATTTAAACGGTCGCCATTTTCTCATTCAAAAAAGCTATCTTCTTTTCTTTACAAAAACTGCACTTTCCTATATACTTACAACTTGTAAATCGTAATGATTTTGAATTAGAAAGAAGCGATCAAGCATGAAAACAACATTAATTGACATTGAAAATGTGTCATTTCAATATGACTATACACAAGTTTTAAAAAATATTTCCTTTCGTGTAGAAGAGGGCGATTTTTTAGCGCTACTCGGCCCAAACGGTTCGGGTAAATCAACATTATTAAAAATCCTTTTAGGTTTATTAAAGCCTCTTTCGGGAGAAATAAAGCTTTTTGGTGAACCAAGTGCAACTTTTAAACATCGAGAATGGATCGGTTATGTTTCGCAAAAATCCAATGCCTTTAATTCAGGGTTTCCAGCAACCGTGCAAGAGGTCGTGAAAAGTGGATTAACGAAAAAATTAGGGCTTTTTAAAAGACCTGGACGAGAAGCTAAAGGAAAGGTTCAAGAAGCATTAAAGGCAGTTGGTATGGATGCATTTGAACATCGTAATATTGGTGAATTATCAGGTGGACAACAACAACGAGTTTTTATTGCGAGAGCTTTAGTCAGTGATCCCAAATTACTTATTTTAGATGAACCGACAGTTGGGATTGATCACGAGAACGTGCAGTCATTTTATGATATGCTGGCGAAATTAAATCGGGAACAGGGAATTACAATGATTCTTGTCACACATGATGTCGATACCGTATCTAATCGCATTAGCCATGTGGCTTGTTTAAATCAAACCATTCACTTCCATGGCTACAAAAATGAATTTGATAATATTTCCCAGGGTGCGCTAGATGCTTGGTATGGCCATTCTGTGAGAAAGATTCATTAGAAGGAGAAGGCACAATGATTGAAGCAATTTTACATTATGAATTTTTACAAAATGCCTTTTTCTCTGGATTATTAATAGGCATACTTGCCCCTCTATTAGGCGTGTTTATTGTAGTAAGAAGGTTATCGCTTATTGCGGATGCTTTGTCACATGTCACACTTGCTGGAATAGCAGGGAGCTTATATATTAGCCAATCTGTGACAGCCTTCGCTTTGCTCAACCCTATTTATCTAGGAATTTTAGCATCTGTTAGTGGTTCGATATTAATTGAGCGTCTAAGACGTTTATATAAGCACTATGAGGAGCTAGCTATACCGATCATTATGTCAGGCGGCATAGGCATAAGCGCTATCTTTATATCGCTAGCCAGTGGCTTTAGCACAGATTTAATGAGTTATCTGTTTGGCTCAGTATCTGCCGTATCACGCCAAGATCTATGGGTGGTGATTGGAATTGCTGCAGTAGTTATCCTCTTTTTGTTTTTATTTTTTAAGGAATTATTCGTTCTATCCTTTGATGAAGAATATGCAAAAGCAAGTGGCCTCCCAGCACGTTGGGTGCATCTATTGTTTATGATTGTGACGGCTCTTGTCATTGCTGCAAGTATGCGCATTGTAGGTATTTTACTTGTATCTTCATTAATGACGTTACCTGTTGCAGCTGCAATGCGATTGGCAAAAGGCTTTAAGCAAACTATCTTTTATGCTATTGTATTTGGAGAAACGGCAGTATTAATCGGCCTGATTAGTGCGTTTTATTTAGATTTAGCGCCAGGAGGTACGATTGTGGTCACTTCTATTTTAATATTGCTACTTGTGATCCTTGGAAAGAAAGTAGCATTTAAAATGGCTGCGAAGCAAGGGGAGGTAGCACAATGAATGTTTCAAGAGCGTGGGAAATTTTAAAAGAAAACGGTTATAAAAAAACGGATAAGCGTGAGTTAATATTAGATATGTTTGCTGCAACAGATAAATATCTAACAGCCCGTGATTTATTGGATGTTTTAAAAAAAGATTTTCCGGGGATGAGCTTTGATACCATTTATCGTAACCTTGCTACATTTGTGAAGCTAGGGATTTTAGAGGAAACAGAGCTATCTGGAGAACGTAATTTCCGAATGCACTGTGAATCCGCACATCATCACCATCATTTTATTTGTATGGATTGTGGCAATGTTAAAGAGCTCAACCTTTGTCCAATGGAAATGCTAGGAGAAAAGCTCCCCGACTATGAAATTGAAAATCATAAGTTTGAAATATATGGGAAATGCCCGGATTGTAAGCATGAAACTCTGTCACATTAAAAAATGGACAGAGTTTTTTTATGTAAAAGAGAGGGTAAGTTCCAAATAGGATGTACCCTCTCTATTTTTATTAAGCTACTGCTACTTTACGAATCGCAACAATTTGATTGCAGTCTACAATTAAAGGAGAAGTAGCAGCCGCACCTGCCTCAAGGAAGTAAGCACAGCAATTGCGTGGATCGAAAGAAATGAAAGTCACACCTAAGAAGCTAATACCTCCAGATAAAAAGATATCTAGTCTAGTCGCAAGCTCTAATTTTCGTAATTGCTGACAAATACAGCCTCTACAGTTACTGCTCATTCTTGGTGTACATTTTTCTTCTTTTTGACAAGGGCATTTTTCTTCTTTACGAGGACAACATTTCTCTTCTTTTTTTGGACATTTACAACCTTGCCAGTTCATCTGTGTTGTATATCGTCTATCTTCCATCGTCGAGACCTCCCTTCCTCTATTTTCGTAAGGGTATCCTTACAGTAATAATCTATGTTTGGTAAATAGATAGAGGCTGGTAATCTGTCCGATAGTCCGCTTAAAAATCTATATTTTTCTCAAAAGAATAGGCTATGTGCAAAGCCCTAAAAGAAAAATTTGCTATAAAAATTTTATAATGATAGTTGTATGGGGATAGATTATCATCGACAAACAAAAAAAGACGAGTCATTACAGAAACGTAAATCATCGTCATTTTTATAAGATTATTGATGTTTTTGTTGGAAATCGACCATAAAGTCTCTTAAAGCTTCACAAGCCTCTAATGGCACAGCATTATATGTTGAAGCACGACAGCCGCCTACAGAACGATGGCCATTTAGCCCTACAAAGCCAGCTGCTTTTGCTTCCGCTAGGAATAGTTTTTCAAGTTCCTCATCGGTTACGCGGAATGTAATGTTCATAAGGGAACGACTTTCTGGAGTTGCATGACCCTTATAGAAGCCATTGCTATTATCGATAGCATCATAAATAACTTTAGCCTTTAATTCATTGTGCTTCTCAACTGCAGCGACTCCACCATTAGATTCTACCCATTTCAACACTTCGCCTAGCATATAGATACCAAATGTAGGTGGTGTATTATATAAAGAATTACTATCAGCATGTGTTGTATATTTAAGCATTGTAGGAATATTTTTATTCGCTTTTTCAAGAAGATCTTTGCGAATAATGACAACTGTTACACCTGAAGGACCTAGGTTTTTTTGAGCACCTGCATAGATGAGTCCGAATTTTTGAATATCAATTGGTTTTGAAAGAATATCACTAGACATATCGGCCACTAAAGGTACATTCCCTGTATTTGGATAATCCTTCCACTGTGTACCGTAAATAGTATTATTAGAAGTGATGTGCACATAGGCATCATCCTCATTAAATTGAATGTCTGCTAGGGCAGGAATATGGCGGTATTGGTTCTCTTTTGTGCTAGCAGCTTCCACAGGTGTACCGAAAAACTTTGCTTCCTTGAATGCCTTCTCAGACCAAGAGCCTGATAATACATAACTTGCTTTTTGATCAGTTGATAGGAAGTTCATTGGCACCATTGTAAATTGCAGGCTAGCCCCCCCTTGTAAAAATAGGACCTCGTAATTTTCTGGTATCGCATATAGCTTTTTCAATAAGGCGATCGCTTCGTTATGTACTTCGTCAAAAATGGCACTACGATGGCTCATTTCCATAATCGACATACCTGAGTCACGGAAGTCTACTAATTGTTGTTGAGCTTTTTCTAATACTTCTTGGGGCAGTGCAGATGGACCTGCGTTGAAATTGTATGCACGTTGTGTCAAAGTGGGTACACTCCTTGTTTGGTTAATAAGTGAAATTTTTATCCAGTGGCTATAAACTGCTGAATATACATTGTCCTGATCGAGCTTTAATTGTCTAAGAGACATCATTAGCTATAGGACCATTAAAGCGGGATAACAGAACTTTACTGGATTATAACTTAATTTTCAAGAGAAAAAATAAAATTCTTAATATTTGAGCAGAATAGCGACAGCCTCGCAACAAAATGTACACAATTAACAGGAGTTTTTAATTCAAATACGAACGAAAAGTACAGTTTTATCGGGAATAAAGTTGGAATTTTCGTAATTGAAATAAATTTCATCCATTACAATCCGTTTAATGTTCGGATTTTAACAGCGGTGGAAAAGGGCATGCTCGTGAGATAGGGAAGGGCTAGAATATAACATATACCGTTTATTTATGCAGATGATGAATCAATATGTACGATAAGATTTTAAATGAATCCATTTTAACGTGAGTTTTTGTATAATAAATAAAGAATAGAAAAGGGGTGTTCACGATGTTTACAGTAGAAGAAGCTTGTTTAGTAGTCGTTGACGTGCAAGGAAAGCTAGCAACAATTGTTGATGAGAGTGAAGCAACGATTGCAAACATTGCTAAGTTGATACAAGCGATGCAGGCACTGGAAGTACCTATTTTATGGCTAGAACAAAATCCGAGTCGTTTAGGCGGTACAGCACTCGATATAGCACAACATCTTCAAGGACAAGCAATTGCTAAAATGGCTTTTAGTGCATGTGAGGAAGAAGAATTTGTGAAAGCGATGAAGGAAAGTGGGCGTTCTCAATTTATTGTCACTGGCATTGAAACGCATATTTGTGTTTACCAAACAGCTAGACAACTAAAGGAACAAGGATTTGAAGTTGAGGTAGTGGTAGATGCTGTTTCATCTCGAACAAAAACCAATAAGGAAGTCGGATTAGCTAAGATGAGTGCCCTTGGTATTTATCCAACTAGTATGGAAATGATTTTATATGAGCTTTTGCAACGAGCAGACCATGAACAATTTAAAACAATTTTACAGCTTGTAAAGTAATAGACATAATTGAACCCATTGGTCCGTGTCCAAAAAAATAGTAATAACAATTATTACTTTAAATAGGAAATTACCAAAAAATATAGCTTTTATAGAATAAATCCAGGATGTCTGATGGGTCTATAGACCTTTTCGGGGCATCTTTTTTTATAAAAAATGTTTAATGTATGACTCTTCTCATATAAAAGCTTAGCCTTTCTAATTATTGTATACTATAATATAAAATCGGGATTTCATTATAGAAAAATAACTATTAATGAGGAAGATGACGATGATAAAAAATTTTAAATGGTTTTTGTTAATAGTTAGTGTTGTTTTTCTTTTAATATGCTGTACAGAAAAAGAGGTAGCGTTACAAAAAGAGCCTGCTACTTCACCGACGGAACAATTTGTCATCGAAGATTTAATGAATGGAAAAGGTTTATTACGCACAGATTTAGATACCCAAAAGGATGTGTTTTTATCTGAATCGGTTGGCTTATGGCTTGCCTATCTAGTAGAAAAAGATGATCAAGCACGTTTTGATGAACAAGTCGATGTCTTGAAATCGTATTTTTTGTCAAACGACTTTATTGTTTGGCGATTAGATGGTACTAAAAAAGCTTCTGTCAATGCACTGATTGATGATTTACGCATCATCCGTGTTTTACTGGATGCCAGTGAGAAATGGCATGATTCAGATTATGAACAATTGGGTAAACAAATTGGAGATAATTTGATTCAGTATGGGATGAATCAAGAACTGTTTGTCGATTATGTCGATGTTAATAGCCATGATAAAGCAACAGCTTTAACCATGAGCTATATTATGCCATCTGCTTTTTATGAAATGGAGCAGCATGGTCTTTTATCCCAGCAACAAGTTCAACATCAGTTGGACATTTTACAAAATACCCCAATAGCTGAGGCAGGATTTTTCCCAAAATATTTTGACCTTGCCACTAAAAGTTATGTGTTCGACGAGGAATTGCACATGATCGATCAATTATATACAGCCTATCATCTTGCTTCGATGGACGGGGAAACAATGCCATTTAAAAACTGGCTAGTAAACCTTTTGAAGAGAGACGGTAAACTCTATGGTCGTTACAGTGCGAAAACGAATCAACCGACCGTTAACTTTGAATCGCCAGCTGTTTATGCCATGGCAGCAAGATATATGCTGGCATTAAACGAACAGCAATTAGCTCAGCAATTCATGGAAAAGATGACAGCTTTAAAAGATCCTTCATCAGGCTATATCGATAAACATACAAAGTCAACGCATAGTTTTGATAATTTACTACCACTATTAGCAGAAAGGGAGGTAGAAAATGCGTACCACAATAAATAGAAATAAAGCTATTTTAGGTTATGGAATATTACTCATTTTATTGTTACAATTACCAGCTTATTTTTTACTCCGTCAGAATGCTGAAGGCTTATTATTGTACACCTTTTTAATGATTCTCATCGTACTAACACTTTGGAGAGGGACCGTATTTGGTCTTGTGAGTAGCCTCGTTTTTATTTTTATTACAGGCTCGACATTACTATATACAGGAATAGCAGGAGCTGTAATTTTTCTAAATCCTACTTTTTCCATGCAAATGTTTTTCGCCTACGGGATTCAACTTTTGATCCTCATTCTTTGTGCTGGAAAGGTGCATGAATTAATGAGTGAACAGGGAAACTATTTAAAAAAACTGCAAGAGGATGTTAGAAATTATGTAGCCATTGATGTGGAAACAGGATTTGATAATGAAACGAGAATGCGTATAAGCGTCAATGAAGAAATGCGTAGGGCAGACCGACATAAACATACTTTTGTTTTTATGGTTTTAAAGCTTGAAAATTATGATAAATTCCAAAAGCTGTATGGTGCGAAAGAGGTACAGCATTTATGGCAGCAGCTTTCCCAACGAATTCAACAAACGGTCAGACAAACGGATAAAAAGTTTCGGTTTCGTGAAAATTATATAGGGTTGTTGTTAATTGATACAACAGACCAGCATATGGAAGTCATTTATGACAAACTAGATCAAGCATTGAAAAATCATCAATTGGTCAATGGCAAATGGGTCACACTCCATTATAAAACAAGCTTTATGACCTATCGACCATTGATGGAAACAACATTTGATGAGCTTTTAACAGAACTGGAAAGAGAGATGAAAACAAGTGCGCTCTAAATACAACTTATGGTTCGCCATTGGAATGCTTTGTTTTTATACTTTTGTAACAAGTGAAACAGTATTTGCTGCACAAGATGACAAAGACATAGCATTGATCTTTGTCACAAGTACTCAGCAACCAAATCGTGATGTTATAGCCTTGCAAGAGATGCTTCAAGTATATACGTCCGTAGATGTTTTAGCGATTGAAGAAATAGAAGAGCAGATGCTGCAACGTTATAAACGGATTGTTATTTTTAACGCGTATCCAACAGTTGTTCCTGAGAAGGCTTTAGCTGCGGTGAATCATTTTCAAGGTTCTGCGATTTTGATTGGTGAAAATGCTCTTCAATTCAGCCCATTTGCTAAATGGCAGCAAGGTCAAATAATTGAGCTCCGAGCAATTGGGGAAGAAAGTTTAGACAACCCTGTAAGATGGAAAAGTGTTTTACCTTCTGCTGATTTCGAAGTCGTGAAAAGAGCTTCCTCAATGAATGAATCCTATCCTTTTGTTGTTAAAAAGAACAATTGGTCGTATATCGGAGATTTTGTGAATAGAGGAACCTTACAATATCAATGGCCTACCCTCATTGGCGATTTATTGCAATTACCCAAGCCTCAGTCACATCCAGCTTTTATTGTTGTATCAGATATTAATATGAAAACAGATGTGGGAAAGTTAGAAAAGGTAGTGAAGGCATTCACCAAAAGTAGGGTGCCGATTGCACTTGAAGTAACACCTATATTATTGGATGAATCTGAAAAAAATATATATTACTTACATGATAATAAAAAATTATTAAGTTATTTGCAAAAGCTACAAAATGAAGGTTATCCATTTATCCTCTCTTCTACTATTTCACCTGAAAAGAGTCTGGATTATTTAGCATTGCGGAATATTTATCCTTCTATAAGCCGTGATGAGAGTAGCTTATTTAAAGGGAGTATCCGGGAAGAAAGTCCATCATTATATATCACACAAATGGACAACCGCACCATCTATCCAATGACAGTAGGGACCATCCCTGATACAGACAGCAATCCTTTATATACTGTCAAACGAAAAATAGACCTTTTATTACAGGTTCCTAGTTCCATTATCGGTATTCAATATCCTGCTTATGTAAATTCTTCTTTTGTTCAAGAACTTGTTGATGTGCTAAAAAGGCAACCACAAATAGAACTCATGAATTTCCGACAAACAAACCAACAGGTAAAGTCAGAGAATGTTTCCATTGTCCAACATAAAGATGGTGAACAGACCATTGAATTATCTTTTTCTAAAAAAGAGCGTTTAAAAATTTCATTCGATGAACGGCCATTCGAATTAATTTTATGGATCCTTGTCTTTGTTGTATCCCTGTTTGTTACATTATTTTTTATAAGTACCTTACGATTACGAATTACATTGCGTAAGAGATTGTTTGAGGAGAGGAAGACAAATGGCTAATCTATTATTTTTTATTTCACTTTTCCTCATTTGGATTATGCTGCTCTACCACATGTTTTTAATGGAGGGGGGCTATTTACATTTCCGTTCATTTGAAAAACCAATCGATGAGTGGTCTAAAAAAATGACTCATGTACCCTCTGTCAGTGTTTTTATACCAGCTCATAATGAAGCACTCGTAATTGAGCAGACATTACGGGCTATGTCTCGTTTATATTATCCTAAAGATAAATTAGAGGTGATTGTCATTAATGATAATTCCTCTGATGAAACTGGTGATATCGCCAAGCAATATGCGGAAAAATTTCCATTTATTCGAGTAATTGAAACCGTGGAGCCAAACAAAGGGAAGGGTAAATCTTCGGCATTAAATTCTGCGTTAGCTGATTCTACAGGGGACATTGTAGTGGTCTATGATGCAGATAATACACCTGAAAAGATGGCAGTTTGGTACTTAGTAATGGGTCTCATAAATGACCCAAAAGCTGCGGCCACTGTAGGGAAGTTTCGCGTCATTAATGCGACTGAAACTTGGTTGACAAGGTTTATTAATATAGAAACAATTTGCTTCCAGTGGATGGCTCAGGGTGGCCGTTGGAAATGGTTTAAGGTAGCAACCATTCCTGGTACTAATTTTGCCATTCGCCGTACAGTTTTAGAGCAGTTAGGTGGATGGGATGTAAAAGCATTAGCAGAGGACACAGAGCTGACTATTCGTGTTTATAACTTAGGCTATCATATTCGGTTTTTCCCAAAGGCTATTACTTGGGAGCAGGAGCCCGAGACATTGAAAGTTTGGTGGAAACAACGAACAAGATGGGCAAGGGGCAATCAATATGTAGTACTGAAGTTTTTAAGTCAATTTTTCACCTTAAAAAGAAAAAGTATTATGTTTGATTTATTTTATTTCTTCTTTACGTATTTCTTATTTTTCTTTGGCGTTATTTTATCTAATGCTTTATTTATTATTAATTTATTTTATGACATTGGTTTGACCGTTGGCGATATTGCCCTTGTTTTATGGGTTTTAGCCTTTTTACTATTCCTAGGAGAAGTAATGATTACCTTAAGTATTGAAAAAACTGAAATGAATAAAAAGAATTTCTTATATGTCATTCTTATGTATTTTACGTATTCCCAAATGTGGATTGTACTAGTCGTATGGTCATTATTTTTAGAAATAAAGCGCATGTTTACTGGGCAAGAAGTGCAATGGTATAAAACAGAACGATTTTCAAAGCAAACAGATAAAGGAGCGGAATAATGAGAGCCAAATTTTTCTCTATACTTTTATTTTTTATAGGCTTTTTATGTATTACAAATGACGCTGTTGCGGCTACCATTACCGTAGATGATCAAACAATGGCGATAGAAGGCAATCAAAAGCAAAACAAGCCTTTATTATCACAGCCAATTGAATTACAGGGGCCATCCTCATCAAGAGATTTTTATTATAATCTAGTAGATGATGTAAAACAAAATGGCCAGCAAGTTACTTTTCAAATTCAACATTCAGAGCTACTTATAGCACCATCCTCGTTTACCGTGAAAGTGGATGATGTAGCGGTCAAAACGGTGCCATTGAAAGCAGATTCACTTAAGCAAACGATTGTCGTTAATCTTCCAAAAGAGGCTTTATTAAAAGGGACTCACAAGATTACTGCAAGTTTTTATGGGATTCTAAAAGAAGGTATTTGTGTGCCACCTGGTAATGCAGGTAATTGGTTACGTATCGATATATTATCTTCCATGTCAGCTTTTAGCGAGGAGAGCCAAGCATGGACATTAACTAGTTATCCAACTGCATTTTTGGGTTATGAAGGATATGCAACAACAGTTATTTTACCAAAGCAAGCTTCTGAAGCAACTTTAAACAGTGGATACCAGCTCTCTGCTTATTTATCAGAGCATGGTGATACAAATGTGCAGATTAAACGTGAAGATGCGGTCAATCAAGTGTCTGGACCTATTGTTATCATAGGCGGACAAAAGGAATTTAGTACAAGCTTATTCAAAAATGTATTAGATAAAATCAATGTTAGTGACGACACCATGACATTATCTATGCAGGAATTACTAAATACAGATTCAAATCAACGGGTACCTATTTTGGCTGTGACTTCAACGAATGGAAAAGCGATTGAGGAACGATTATCCTTTTTAACAGAATCTAGATTATCTGGGCAATTAATCGGAAATACATTAGCCATTAAAGATTTACCGAAAATAGACAGTACTTCAGATTCAACCATTTCCTTTCAGCAGTTTGGCTTTGAAAACCAAACATTGTCTAGTCAATTAACTATGACCCCACATTATTATGTATCCTTGCCACAATTAGAGGCCAATAAGGAAGCGGTCATGCGATTAGTGTTAAAAAAGTCAGCTAGTATACCAGACAATCATGATGATGATGATCGAAAACTTGAATTGATTGCCTATATCAATAATGTCCCACATTCAGTAGATTTACGAAAGCTAGAGCAAACTACTACAGATATGTATGAGGCTTTACTACCTATTCAAACTAATGTTCTTAATCAACAATCTATGACAGATATTCAATTTGAAGTAACAGGCTTTCAATTAGAGGACCCATGTGAAACAACGAATGAACGTTATTGGTTATATATAGATAGTGCTAGTTCTTTATCGATCACTAAAGATGCTACTGAACCAACCTTTACTTTACGTGATTTTCCGAATTCCTTTCATGATCATACATTAATGGTGATTCCTAATAATGAAAGCATGGATGATGTAAAGATGCTATTTATGTATAAGGCATTAATGATGAATGGCAAAATGGCCAATATCACTCTTATGAAGGACAAAGATGTCACCGAAGAAGCTTTACAAAAGCATGCGGTCATTTTTATGGGAGACATGAAGCAGCATAAATGGCTATCCCAAAATGCTAACCAAATTCCGAATTCTTCTGAACAACTAATTCAACAAGGCTTTTTACCTGAGGCAATTGGTCAATATGCTTATATGACTAAAAACTTTTGGCAGAACACTCAGCCATTATTATGGATACAATCGTTTGAGAATGCCTCTTTGAAAGGAGACTTTTATGCACACTTGAAAGAGACTGATTCACAAGCAGGGGCTGCAATTGAAACAAAAGAGGGGCAATTTGTAGTAGCAGTAGATCAAAACGTTAATAATACTGATGTGAAAGCAGTTAAAAAAGGTGAAATTTCATTGGTCCTAATTGCCGAATTTATAGGATTAATAATTGTCATTGCAGTGATCCTATATGTCATCCTTCGAAAAAGAAAGAAAAATCAAGTGCAACAATAAAAGCAAAGTCGATAAGCGTAGGTAAACTCATTGAATGTTGAGTTTGTCTACAGTCTTTTTTACAAAGTGGTAACTTATATTGAGATTGACAGCGGTTTACCAAATATTGAAAATGAAAGAGAAGGAAAAATGACAAAATCCATCGAGAATGAACTTCTCGATGGATTTTGCTTTTTTATGCCGGCATATCAGTTGGTGTTGGTTTTGCATAGCCTTCTTTATATGTTTCATCAATGACTTGGCGAATTTCATTTAGACTCTTGCCATCCTGATGCATTTTAGCCGATTGTACAGCAATTTCTAAGCACACTAAACAACGAGTACCGTGATCATCCCAGACGATGGATCCATCCTCACGTTTTTCCTGAATAAAGCAGTTTAAATTACTTTTATGACCAGAAGATTCGCCACATCCACAATAACATGGCATCCATTCAAGAATTTCTGTAGATTGCCCAGCAACTTGATAAACCAAGCGAATATTTTCTTGTTTACCCTCTAAAAACGTTGGAAGAACATTTGCTGAAGCTGTTTCTTCCTGAATATCGCCTGAAGCATGACTATCCCCTTCATGGGAAGTTTCACCTTCTGTAGCTACATGATCATTTTCAACATTTTTCTTATTTTCCCCACACGCACTTAATAACATTAACGCCAAAACAATAAAAATAGAAACCGTTTTCTTCAACAATAGCGCCTCCCACATGTTTACAATACTTCCATTATACCATCGTTGTCATAAACATTTACATGGAGCCTAGTTGAAAATCAATGAAATATATCTAACCCGCGTGTTTTGTTCATAAAATGTTCTATTTTCTCGCTCAGTAACTTTTTTAAGAAAAAGCCGAAGAGGATAAAGACAAACCAGAAACCAATTAAGAAGAGGAGATCTACCCATACAGTTGACCAGATAATGCCTCCAACCGCCTCACGCATCATTTCAATGGCATACGTAAAAGGTAAAAATGGGTTAATGATTTGGAAGAACCTTGGCAATAATTCCACAGGGTATGTCCCACCAGAGCCCGCAATTTGTAAAACAAGCATCACAATCGCTAAAGCTTTTCCAACATTTCCAAAGACCGAGACTAACGTATACACAACGGTTACAAATACTATGCTAATCAAAAGTCCAAACAAGATAAAGTAAGCGGGCGCCTGAATAGAACCGTCAACTAAAAAAGTATCACCGATCGTAATGATGAGAGTTTGTATAATAGAAAAAGTTGCAAATGTTAGTAAGCGGCCAAAATAGATTTCACGGATACTATAAGGTGAATTTTCATGTAGATTTACGGATAATAGTGAAATTAATAATAAACAACCGACCCAAATCGATAGCACTGTGTAAAATGGTGTCATCGCTGTTCCGTAGTTGGCGATAGGGAATAGTCGATGTTCCTTTAGTTTAATGGGCTCTTCAAAGAAATCACGCTCGGCATTGACATCATTCTTTAATAATTGCACAATCTCTGAAATATCCGCTTCATTTTCTAAAGTTCGAAGTTTATTCGCTAGATCCTTGATTTTTGTACTGAGAGTAGGGAACTCGCTTTGTATTTTCTGGAGAGCATTATTAGCCGTACCTAACGTATTTTTTGCCTGTGTCAATTTATCTGTTGCCTGAGGTATGAATTGTTTTACATCCGTCAACATGGCAGAAGCACTTGTTAATGTACTTTTAGCACTAGACAATGTTGAGCGAATTTGTGGCTCCAATTTATCGTTATAGTAGACCAAGAATTTTTGTAAATTAGCCGTCGCATTTTGTGCGATGTTTTGAATCGCTGTAATGTCTTGTTGAATGATGTTTTTATCAATGGGCTGTAATTGTTCAATTTTTGTAAGAATATCTGCATGTAACGTATTTAATTGTTGCAAGTCTTTTAGGGCGTTTATAGTTGAATCGGTAAAGGTCGGATTATTTTGCAGGGCATCACGAATAGCTGTAAGCTGTTCAATAATTTGTTCATTATCTTGGGCATTACTTTGCTGTAAAGATGCGATGATACGATCTAAGGAATCCTGCAACTGATTTCGCGTTAAAGTATCCGCTTGAATCAACTTCTGTAGCGCCTCAAGTGTTTGAATACTATGCGTTATGTTCTCTTTGGACGTCGACAATTGATTTTTTAATGCTTCTTTTGTTTGGGTGATAGAAGCTGAATCAAGATCAATGCTGTTGAGTTTATTCATAATATCTGTGAAGTGCTGCGCAATATTTTGGACAGTTTGTACATCCTTTTTAATAAGGGGAGATAGCTCATTAAACAGAGCATCTGCTTCATTCACAAGAGTTAGACCCTTTTGAATAGTAGTCAAACCATTTGTTGTTAATTGTTCTACTTGTGGAATTTGTGTGATCGCACGATTGAGTAATTGATCGGCATCCTTCCCTTGGCTAGAAGCTTGTGCTAAAAATGAATTGATATCAGGTAAATGCTGCTCAATAGTAAAGACATAGTTTTCAAATTTTCGGAAGTCAGGAATTTCACGTTCCATTTCAAGTCCAATAGTATTAAAAATGGAGAATAGCGTCCCATTGACCGTTGATACAAATTCACTAGAAACCTGCTGGGTAAGGACACTTGCTCCTTTACTTGTTATTTTAGGGGCAATCGGATTCTTCTTTTCATTTACATAATAATCAATATGCGCTTTAGTTGGTTGCTCTGTCAGAATGGAGGTGAGCTTTTGTGAAAAGTCATTGGGAATAACGATCATGGCAAAATAATCTCCATTTTTCACATGCTCCATGGCTTGCTTTTCGTTTTCAAGCTCCCACGTAAAGCTTTCATTCGTTTTTAAATTCTCGATTACTTCATTTCCAACATTAATCGCTTCATTTCGAACGGTGGTTCCTGTATCCTCGTTGACAATCGCGATTTTCATATTGGATGTGTGGGCGTATGGGTCCATAGAGGCATAGATATTAAGCCAGGCGTAAAGTGAAGGAAGAAAAATCAATCCGCCCACAATGATAGCTACTACCCAGTTTGTGACAATGTTCCGGATATCCTTCGTATAAATATGAAATACATGCTGAAACGAGTTTTTCATATAATCACCCCACGTTCAAATTTTGCATGAACTCTCAATATGTATGTTCCCAAATATACTTAAAATTATGTTATAAATGTGAAATATCTTTTTTAAAAGGCGAATTAGTTTACTAGGTTTTCAAAACAATTTATAATCAATCCGGATACACTAAAATTAGGATTTTAGTGTAAAAAAGGAGGTCACTATTCTAGTGAAAAAATTATTAATTATTGGTTCCGTTATTGTTGTATTATTTGCAGCAATTATTGTGCTTACCAATGTCTCAAACAAAAGTAAACTAGAGAGCGCAAACAACCCTTATGGCGATAAAAAGCTGAAACAAGAAACAATTGATCAATTAGATGACAAAAACTATCAAAACATTATGTTACCAGACGAATTAGAGGCAAAGATTAAAGCTGGTGAACCTGTGAATGCGTATTTCTTCAGCCCGATTTGTGTACACTGTCAAGCATTTACACCTGAATTAATGCCAATTGCAGATGAACTGGGTGTCGATATTGCTCAATTGAATGTCTATGAATATGAAGATTTATGGGAGAAATATCATATTGAAGCAACACCAACGTTTATCCGTTTTGAAGATGGAAAAGAAGTGAACCGTTTTGTAGGGGCACTAAAAGAAGAGGACTTACGTAACTTCTTAAATACGGTAGTGTTAAAAAAATAATACTAAAGGAGACTGTATCAAAATTTTGATCAGTCTCTTTTTATGTTGTAGTGTATACTAAAAAGACTGAATAGTTATACACTGGAGGGATTTTTAAATGTCAATGGATGATTTTTTTTACAATGGCGAACTAATGAAATGCTATGAAGCTGCAAAAAAGGTGACAAATGAAGAGGAACAAGCCCTTGCGCAAAAATATATTATTTTATTAGAAGAGTATGATTTCGCTTATTATCCAAAGCCCACTCTTTATGGAGAAATACAACATGCAGAACGTGCGGACGAAAGCTATCCAGAATCCGATGCGGTTATAGCAATACGTGCAATAAAAGATGAAGAAGCATTTGCAATGAATATAAAGCAATTAGAAGGGGCAGCAAAGACAGGAACAGGTAATGAAAAAGCCCAATCCTTCTTTACGCAAGGAGAGCTGTTTTTATTTGCACATCAGTACAATGAAAGTGTCCATTGCTTTCAACAAGCCGTTAAGGAAAATCCAAATAAGGCCGTCTATTGGGGAATGACGGGCCAGACTATGCACCGCTTTGGCTGGATGCCTTTTGATGCGCTTGGTTATTTGGAGCAGGCGATCAATTTAGATCCAACTAACCCTCGTTGGAAATGGAATAAGGCATTAGTTCTTATTCAATTAGCCAAGGATTTGCAAATGGCACCGTTTATGGCGAATGCTGCAATCGCTTTGGAAGAGGCAATAGCTTCCTGTGGTGAACATCAACGATCATTGAAAGATGCTATTCAAAATACGTTGGATACTATGGATAGCTATGTTTTCTCGTAATTCATTCAGGATGTCTTCCTTTACAAAGGGAGACATCCTTTTGTGAAATGTCTATAGAGAGGGCTTCGTTGCCATATTTCACAATCATGGTATGATAAGATAGAAAAAAATGATTTGTAGATATAAAGGACGGATTTTTATGGCACAAGAAGTGGCAAATAAGTTTATTGAAAACGTATGTAATCATTTAGTTCGCAATATGAATATTACTAAGGTAGAAGAACATTTTAAAGAAACTATAGCAATACAACGAAATTCAGCAACTACTGCTGTTGATTTCTGGGATATGCTAATGATCAATATGCTCTACTTTACTGAGAATGAACAGGCATGGGAACAAGAATTTCTGAACATGCTAAACGCTAAAAATTGGGTAAAGCCCTCAGCTTTAGAAGAGGAATTATTGATGCATCAGATGCGTATCCGACAACAGGTAGCAGAGCAAATGGATACTGTAAAGGAATTATTCCATCAACAATATGAGACAGAAGGCATGACAGAGGAAGCGATCATCTACGACTATGCATATAGCTCTGCGGGGCATTCTATGCGTATGGATTTATTAACGGTTCTGGTGTCCACACCTGAGCAATCACAAATACTTTTTGACGCAGATCCACTAGAGACCATTCGTGTTGTCAATGGATATATTGCTTACCATACAGATGGATTAATCAATAAAACAAAATTACTATAGCTTTGTTACAAAGATTGACTTTGAAAGGAATTTGAAGACATGAATACACCATTTACTTTTAAACATACACCACCTACTAATATGGACACTACAAAAAAATACCCTGCTATTTTTTTATTGCATGGTATGGGAAGTAATGAAGACGACTTACCACAATTAGTACAGGACTTTCAAGAACAATGTCATATATTTAGTTTGCGTGGACCCATTACACAAAAACCAGGTTATGCTTTCTTCACTATTCAAGAGGTAGGGCAACCGGATCGTGCTATCTTCGATAAAGTATTAGTGGCTTTACAACGATTTATATTAGAGGCAATTGACGAATATCAAGTTGATCCTCATAAAGTATTTTTATTAGGCTTTAGCCAGGGAGCCGTACTAGCACAATCATTGGCCTTTGTAATGGGGAATTTAGTGACGGGCATTGTCGCATTAAGTGGCTATACACCTAAATTTGTAACAGAGGAATATTCTGTTCGCTCTGTTGAACATTTACAAGCCTTTATTTCTCATGGTGATTATGATTATGTTATTCCATCACAATGGGGAATGGAAAGCAAAGAGGTTTTTGAACAATTTGGCGCTACTGTGACATTTAAGCAATATCCAGATGGACATGGGGTAACACCAGATAATATGCGTGATTTAGTGGCATTTTTGGCCCAGCAACTTCAGGGAGATCTTCAATAATAGGAGCCGAGGCAAAATTCTGCCTCGGCTTTTTACTTTTCTTGAATAGTAATGATAAGAATCGAGCAAGAAGGTTCAAATTCATGTCAGTCGGTGGTATCATAGAAGATGTTGTGAATGAGCGTACTTTACTAGATAAAAACATGTACTTTATGTGAACTTAGAGACAGAACAGAACTAAAAGGGGTAAAATAATAATTTGATGTGCTAGATGCAAATTTTGTCGCTTTCTATCGATTGTGGCGTGCAGAAATTATGGAGAAAAGGAATTAAGATGAATGGAACAAAATCTGAACTCGGAGCATAAACCGCAATCCTCCGGAACAACACGAGGGAAATCGTCTCGCTCTACTATTTTAGCGCAAACAGTCAAAACAGGAATTATCAAATCTAATTTAATACCAATGTGGGCTGGTTTAACGCTAGGCATGTACAAAAATAAAATGACGTTCATAGACAATATACCAGAAATGATTTTTTCAACAGTTGGTTCTGCCCTTGTCATTGGAGCAGCAGGGGCCTTTAATAATGTATATGACCGTGATATAGATGCGATCATGCCTCGTACACAAAGCAGACCGACCGTCACTGGGGAAATGTCAGCAAAATCGACTCTATCATTAGCGATAGCTATGTTAATTATCGGATTAGCCGTCTTGGCGCTTGCGTCACCATTAGCAGCGGCATTCGGTTTACTAGGAGTATTTTTATATGTAGTCCCTTACACAATGTGGACAAAACGTCGAACGATTTATAATACAGAAATTGGTAGTATAAGTGGTGCAGTACCGCCATTAATTGGCTGGTCTGCCGTATCGACAGATATTACACACCCTGCGATCCTAGGTTTATTTTTTGTGATGGTTATTTGGCAAATGCCGCATTTTTATGCCATTGCAATCCGCAAACGTGTAGATTATGAAGCAGCAAGTGTGCCAATGCTTCCTGTTGTTAAAGGTATGCGCCGTACGTATTATCAAACAAATTTCTATTTAATTTTATTAATTCTATCAAGCTTTTTATTTGGTTCCTTAAGTGTGGGAATTATGCTCGTCGCATTACTATTAAGTATTGCATGGCTAGTAATGAGTATATATGGCTATCATAGTAATAAAGATCAAGTGAAGTGGGCTACCAAAATGTTTGTGTTCTCACTATTCCATATGACCATATTATTCACAACTGTTATTGTGTACTCTTTAGTAGGTGTTATCTTCAAGTTATATTAATGGAAAAACCAACAAGTTAATCGTTACTTGTTGGTTTTTTATGTTCGACTGAGAATATTTGACGACTTGGCCATTCGAATGCGTGTAATTGTCCACCAAATACAGCACCACCATCAATACCGATAATATTGTTTTCACCAAAGTAGACACTGTAATCAGTTGGGTTATGGTGAAGTCTATACGTAGGTGTATGTCCAAAGATAACGGTTTTATCTCCTTGATAGCCTGCATGAAATTCTTCTCTGATCCATAGTAATTGCATGGGGTCCGTTTCTGACATCGCAACGCCTGGTACAACTCCACCATGTACAAATATAGCATCCTCTAATTCAATGTATGTTTCGAAGTTTTCAATTAATTGTAAATGCTCTTCTAGCTTTGGCAACGTTTTAATAAAGCTAGGCAAAGTATGGCTAGCAATAGCATCCTCGAAATCGCTCAGCTGGTAGCCATAGCTTGCTAATGTTGCATCCCCCCCACAAAGTCCTACCCAATGGTTCCATGGTTTAGCAAGGCCAGAACGGCATGCATTGAGCATGATGGCTTCATGGTTGCCTAGGAGAATTCGTGCTCCTTTTCCTTGTAATTCGCTCACTAAATTTAACACGCCACTAGAAGCTGGACCTCTGTCGATGTAATCACCGAGTAAAAAAAGATGATCTTCATCTGGATTATAGTTTGCTTTTAGTAATAGTTCCTCAAAAAGCGCTAATTCTCCGTGTATATCACTTATTGCTAGAATTCGATTCATTTATGCGCATCCTTTCCAATATCACAGCGGTTACTATTAAGTATAGAAAATATTTCTGCAAATTTCGACTTTCCTAGCTTCAACTAACTATCCTTTATAGAAATTTCACAGAATCCATTCTCTTTATCCTATGACAGGTAATTTCTTTTCTTTATATATTTGTCTATAGTGTGTCGATATAAGTGGGAGAAGGAGGGCAAACAACTAACAACAGTAGAAGCAGAATACTGCTTCTACTATTAGGAAGGAGTCTATTAGATGGAGGAGGGTTACATCTGTAGCTTTTCCCATGCTTGTTTAGCTACTTGTTCATCAAATGTTGAGATTAGACGAAAATTATTATTGTCTAAAATGCGGAAATGAAGGCTAATGATATTTTGCTGTAGTCGGAACCCTCCATGTTCATGTATATTTTTCCACCATATGTATCCACCCATTGTTTTATCTTTAGGCTGCAATGTTCCATTATTCGCAATCAAATCCACTACCTCTAATGGTTCACCGCCTAGCTCGTGTTGCAAAATAGTACTGTCACGACACAAAGTACAGACGGCAACAGTAGTTGTCCATCCCGCGAGAATACGCCCCTTTTCAATTTGGACAAGTGTTTTTTTAGATAGTCCAAGTAAATCACTCATTTGATCCTGGGTAAAAGCTTTTTCAGTACGGATTAATTTCAGTTTTTCTGAAATGAGTGTGATTAATTGTTCACGATTCATTCTAAACACCCCTTTTTTTCAGATTATTAAGTCCCATTATACATGAAAGTCAAGAAGCATGTTTTTGTTTCAGCTGGGAAGGGAGGTGAAAAGAAAACAGACTGTCCAAAATGAACAGTCTGTGAGAGGTTAAATTTCATATTTTTTCGTATCAGAAATGACACGGAAATGGATGCCTTTTATTTGGGCACTTACTTTATGACGGAGTGTGTCAATATCGACTAGCTCCTCTTTACTTTGAACGCACTCAGCGATTTGCTGTAATAACTTTGTAAAGGCTTCTTTAAATAAAGAGCGCATATTATCGAAATCTAGGCTACGAAAGCTGCCATCTATATCAAATGCTTCTACAGAATTTAACTGCTTAGAGGCACCTGCAAAACGATCGTCGTACACTGTGTAGTTTTCATCTGTTACGACGATAATATATAATACTTCGCCTGTAATTGTTTTTAATTCAATATTTGTTTTATGTTTTTTTACGTCGGTAATAATGTGTATACCATCTGAATGATATAGTTTAAATAATGTCATGTGTATAGCCCCCTGAAACTAGAATCATATTCCTACTCTCATTATAGCTTGAAATGGCTAATAATGGAATAACGAAAATGGTTTCAAAATAATAAGGTTAGGGCTGTACCTTTGTAATGAAGGACGCCGGTGCACTAATTCGTAGAGGTCGAACCTCGATATAATGTATCTGATGTCCTTGTTGTTCATAAATACTGAAGACATAGGAGTCAAGCTCAATATTTGCGGATGCTTTTATCCCATTATTCACGGATAAGAACCAACCACCTAATGTTTCCACTTCCTCGGCTTCTAATGTTATATTTAGTAAATTTTCTACATCTTCAACAAGCATCTTTGCATTTAATATATAATGGTTTTCTGTGATTTTTCGAATATCTGCAATTTCATCATCGTCAAATTCATCACGAATTTCACCAACAATTTCTTCTAAAATATCTTCAACGGTTACGAGACCTGATGTCCCACCATATTCATCCATTAAAATGGCCATATGAATACGTTCTTTTTGCATTCGTACAAGTAATTCTTGAACAGGGATAGTTTCAATCACACGAATAACTGGATTAATGAAATCTTCAATGACTAATGTCTCGTCTGTAAGCTTTTCAAGTAAACCGTGTGTAAACAATTCCTTTGCATTGATAAACCCTAAAATATTATCGCGGTCGCCATCATAAATAGGGTAACGCGTATATTTTTCAGCGGCAAAATGATGGATGATAGTTGTAAACGAGTCATTTCGTTCAATCCCAACAATTTCTGTTCGAGGAACCATGATTTCACGAGCAATACGTTCGTCAAACTCAAAGACGTTATTTACATATTTAAGCTCTGTTTTATTGATTTCACCACTTTTAAAGCTTTCAGACAGTAATAGTCGCAGTTCTTCCTCCGTATGAGAAAGCTCATGCTCACTTGCAGGCTTCATACCGAAAAAACCAATCAAAACGCGTGCAGAGCCGTTCAAGAACCAAATAAATGGGTACATGATTTTGTAAAAGAACATAATCGGCTTTGCAAAAAGTAGAGTAATTGTTTCCGCTTTTTGAATAGCTGCTGTTTTCGGGGCTAGTTCGCCGACAACAACATGTAAGAATGTAGCGATAGCAAAGGCTGTACCAATAGTAAAGATCGTCATATATTTATCTGAAATTCCGATCATTTCGAATAGTGGGTGAAGCATAAATTCAAACGTTTTTTCACCAACCATACCGATACCAAGAGCGGTTACTGTAATCCCTAATTGACAGGCAGATAAATATTCATCTAAATGATCGACCACTTGCTTGGCAGCAATGGCTTTTGTATTTCCCTCTGCAATAAGCTGATCAAGTCTTGAGGAACGAACCTTTACAATTGCAAACTCTGTTGCCACGAAAAAACCTGTTAAAGCTAATAATATGGTAAAAATCGATAAGTTTATTATGGTATCCAAATAGTCGTTCTGTAAAAACAGAACGTCACCTCCTAATTATGAATAAGTAAAAGTAAGGATTGCATTAATGCAATGCTTTCAGGTGAAACATTTTTTTTAATAGTTTCAATTTTTTTATCATCTTGCTGGTTCATTTGTTCTAGTAGAGACGCTACATCATGCTCTAAATCTTGCATTTTTAAACGAAGCGTTTGTACATCAATCTCTTCATAGGGTGTGATGTTTAATTCATGTTGGATTTCAACGAGTGAAAGCCCTTGTTGTTTGCGCTGTTCAATGAATTGAAGTCGTTCAATCATAAAGGGATCATAGTAGCGATAATTTGTTGCAGAACGTTCTGCAACCAACAAGCCTATGTTTGTATAATAATCGATTGTTCGTTTTGTAATGCCAGTTTTTTCAGCAAGCTCGCCAATTTTTAATTTCTCTGTCCCAATGCAAACACCTCCAAACCATCACGTTGTACTTTGATTATAACGTGATGGTTTTATTTTATTCAAATAAAAGCACCTAATATTTCAAAATTGTAAGACTTATTATAAAAAACGTTTCTGCCAGTTATCATGGCAGAAACGTTTTTAGTGTGTTGACAGTAAATAGGTATCATATAGGTGATGGAGTGCTTCTTCACCATTTTTTTGTAAGAGATTTTCATTATTAAAAATAACGGTCGTTGTAGTTTGAGAGCTATCAATTTTATCATCAATTATTTTGCATGTAACGTCCACAATGCCTGACTCAGCAAGCTTTTCTTTCAACTGATCATCCCATGGCTGATCAGAAAATAGTGGGGGTTGCCAAGTGCCTCTCACATGTAGCTCATTTTTTTCCGGGTCATAATCCCAGCGTATGTCACGTAAAATAGTTTTAAATAGGTCATTAACCGTGAAAGATGTATCTTTATAGTTAATGTCTATAGCGCGTATAGCATGTACATCTCGACTTACTGCACTAGCCGCGGAGTTTGCCGCTGTGTTGATGCCAGAAGCTGCATCTTTAATTTCAGATAATCGATCACCACAGCCTGTCAGTAGTACGCAGATGCAAGTCATACAAGCTAATTTTGTCATCCATTTCACAAGTAGTCCCTCCAGTCTAGCAAGTTGTTACTACTATCTTATCGAAAAGAAAAATACGAAGAAAGGGCATGAAAGCGGTAGATTGTGACGGTTTTGCAACGATGCGACCTCCACTCGATTGTTCGTCATTTGGGAGTATAGAAGTATGAAAATTTGGTGAAAAACAAGTAGAAAGGGAGCGGTTTGTGATGAAAATTAATGATGAAATTCTAGATCGATTAGGAACTTATTTTGTTTATCATGCCGTCTACGATAATTATGGCATTACCTTTGAAAACTTTGTGGAGCGTTGGATACGAGGCATTCTGGAAGTATAGTGAAAAAATTAGCAGATCTATCGTCAAACGAATTTGTTTGAACGGCTTCTGCTCCAAGCCTTACCATCCGCTGGTGGCAAATAAAAGAGTCGTGTTCTTTATCTGAACACGACTCTTCAGTATATTATTTGAAATGATTTGTGATAAATTGATTGGCTTCTTGCCAGTTATATACCCTTACAACATTGTCAGGGACAGCAAGACGGTTATAAGGCGTATCAAATAACACGACAGGTATTTTTAGCTCCTCTGCCAGCATAACCGCATTATCGTGCTTATCCTCAAAGAAAGCTTCTACATGATGCTTTTTAGCAACTGCTAATTTATCATGGCTCCCTAAAAGTTCGATATGATCATAAGGGATAGCCTGAGTTTTAAACCAATTCATTGTAATGTCTGCTACATTTTCGCCTCGTGCCGAAATATAGTAGAGCTCATAAGAATTTTGCCAAGCAGTTAGAATGCTTTTTGCATCTTTTGCCACTTCCGACACTTCGTACATATACGGCTCGTTTTCTTTAAACCATATGTTAAAGGCACTTCGATCAATAGGGTGTGGAAAGGCTGATAAAAAATCATACTCACAAACATCATCAAGCGTAATATTTACGTTGTATTGTTTATTAATATGTGGGATGAGTGTACTTGGACATGTTACAGTCCCATCAATATCAATACCAAAGCGGGGCTTTTTCATGCTAGTACCTCCTTAGGCATTCGCTTTTTGTGCTTCTTCTGCTGCGCGCTTTTCTTCCATCTCTGCCGCTAATTTATCAATTTCTTTTTTTAACTCTTCAACCATTGTTTCTTCAGGGACTTTACGAACAGTTTTCCCCTTCATGAATAACAAGCCCTCACCACGTGCACCAGCAATACCTATATCTGCTTCACGTGCTTCACCAGGACCGTTTACCGCACAGCCTAATACTGCTACTTTTAAAGGTACCTTCAATTTAGAAATATATTCTTCTACTTCATTCGCAATGGAAATTAAATCAATTTCAATGCGTCCACATGTTGGACAAGAGATTAATGTTGCCATATTAGAAGCTAGACCAAAGGATTTTAATAGTTCACGTGCTACTTTTATTTCCTCAACAGGGTCTGCTGAAAGTGAAATACGTAATGTGTTACCAATTCCTTTTGATAGGATGGCTCCAAGTCCAGCCGCTGATTTTACAGTACCAGCAAACAGTGTACCTGATTCTGTAATACCTAAATGTAGCGGATAATTAAAAGCCTTAGCTGCTTTTTCATAGGCTTCAATAGCAAGATTTACGTCAGATGCCTTCATCGATACAATAATATCGTGGAAGTCCAAGTCTTCTAAAATTTTAATATGGTGAAGAGCAGACTCAACCATACCATCAGCAGTTGGATAACCGTATTTTTCTAAAATATGACGCTCTAATGAACCAGCATTTACACCAATACGAATTGGAATACCTTTTGCTTTAGCTGCATTCACGACAGCCTCCACTTTTTCTTTACGACCAATATTACCTGGGTTAATACGTACTTTATCGATACCATTTTCAATGGCTTTTAATGCTAATCTATAGTCAAAATGAATATCAGCTACTAATGGAATATGGATACGTTTTTTGATTTCGGCAATTGCATCTGCAGCACGCTCATCTGGAACTGCAACACGAACTATTTGACAGCCTGCTTCTTCAAGTCGAAGAATCTCTGCCACTGTTGCATCTACATCATGTGTTTTTGTTGTACACATACTTTGAATGAATAATTCATTACTACCACCAATTGTTAAGTTACCGACACGTACAGGACGTGTATTTGTACGGTGACAAATTTCACTCATTAACTTTCTCTCCTTTTCGGGCCACTATTTTCAGCCGTCACTGTCATTTATTTTAGCAGTGTAAGAAAATAAGGACAAGGAAGAAACGCTAACTTTTCATTTTCCGCATTTGTTTTCGAATTCAAACGTAAGAGGAAGCTTAATATTTCCACCGGGAATCAATTCCTGTAATTGTAAGTGTGGGTTTAAGTTGTAAAATAATTGTAAGCGTTCTGGGAATGTCATAGGAACTTTTGCAGGGTGTAAGGCAAATAAACTATGAATAGTATCTCCTTCAATAGTTTGTACGGTGATATAATTTGGCTCACGTTGCTGTTCACATTGACTGTTAGTACTTTTTGTTTGTAAAGCAGCAAGTGGGATCGATCCCTCGGTTAAATCAACTTTCACGACAAAAGCGATGACAATTATGATAGCTGTTAAGATGAATGCCCGCAAAAAAATCCCTCCTTTTCTACACTATATTTAGAAGAGGGGGGATTCATGCACATTATTTTGAAATTGGTTGTTTTGGATATTTTGTAAAGGCCACAATTAATAGAACGATCGTCAATAATAAAGAAAAAACAGAGATAATCGTACTGTTAATCGGTAAATATTCTGCTAGCATCGACAATAATGTCGCCCACGTAATGGCAAACGTTGTTGTCCGCCATATATGACGGTATTCACCGCGACGTTTCATCACTTTTAAGATAAATAAACCGGCTAAGGCATAGAGAGCAATCTGTGCAAAAATCAGCATGGTTGTAAAGACAAAAAGCATTAAGAACGTAAACGGATATAAGAGCCATTTAATGCCATCTATGTATTCAGTTAAACCATTTAAACTGTTCATATCAATCGTATCAACAGACATACCCGCTGCAAATCTACCTAAAGAGAATACGGTTACAAGGGTAATGAGCAGAAAAGTATATTGAATAACTTTTCCAATAGGTAGTAAACGATAGGCTGCTAGTTTTTTAGGATGAATGAGACTATCGATAAATAGCTGTGAGTGTTTCATACTATATCTCCTCCAAACAATATATTAACATGTTCAAAGAGCATAGGGTATGAAAGAAGTATGATGAAGGGGGACTTGATGTTAAAATGTTAACATTATGTAAAGAAATTAAAGGATTTCTTTACTTTTTGTTTGTAATCAATTAAAGATTAGAAATAGAGTAGTAGAGACGTAGGAATTGGAGCGAAAACAATTGACAATAGATTGGCAAAGCATACTCTTTCAGTTTTTAGGTGGGTTAGGAGTCTTTTTATTTTCCATTAAATTTATGGGGGATGGGCTTCAAAAATCAGCGGATGATCGATTACGCGAATGGTTAAATCGCTTTACAACTAACCCCATCATGGGAGTTTTAGTAGGCATATTTGTAACAATTTGCATTCAGTCAAGCTCTGCAACGACAGTCATTACTGTAGGGTTAGTGAGTGCCGGGTTTTTAACGTTACGCCAAGCAATCGGCGTAATTATGGGAGCAAATATTGGTACAACCATTACAGCATTCATTATTGGTATTAATATTGGTATCTATTTTTATCCCTTATTAGCAATCGGGGCAGGCTGTTTATTTTTCTTAAAAAAAGCAACATATCAACATATTGGTCAAATTATATTTGGCTTTGGTGGCTTATTTTTAGGGCTAGAGCTAATGAGTGCAAGTATGCAGTCACTACATCAACTGGCAGATTTCGCATCACTAACGCTTCATTTAAGTAATCAACCCATTTTAGGTATATTTTTAGGTACCGTTTTTACCCTGCTTGTACAAAGCTCTACGGCCACAGTTGGTGTGCTTCAGGGCTTATATGCTGAGCATTTGATCGGATTGAACAATGCCTTACCAATTTTATTTGGTGAAAATATTGGTACGACGATTACGGCGGTATTAGCGTCACTGGGCGCTTCTATTTATGCAAAACGGGCAGCCGCTGCACATGTACTTTTTAATGTGATTGGTACGATTATTTTCATGATTTTTTTCACCCCATTTATGCAATATGTTCAATGGGTCAGTGGATTATTTCATTTAGAGCCTCGTATGCAAATTGCAATTGCTCACGGCTCATTTAATGTATTTAATATGATGATTCAACTCCCCTTTATTGCAGGATTGGCAGCATTAGTTACGAAATTGATACCAGGACATGATGGGCATATCAATGTCACAACTAAGCATTTAGATCCTTCTTTTATTGATTCCTCTCCAGCGATAGCACTTGGCCAAGCCAAAGAGGAAGTATTACGAATGGGAGAGCATGCTTTACGAGGCTTAGAAGAAACATTTCTATATATGAAATCAGGGGAAGCCGAACATATTCCTACAGTTTTACAATTAGAGGCCGGCCTTAATCATCTAGATAATGAAATTACCGATTATTTAGTAATGGTGTCTAAGCAGCCCTTATCTCGTGCAGACTCAGTAAGACATCATACATTATTAACAAATGTGCGAGACTTCGAACGAATTGGTGATCACTTTGAGAATATATTAGAGCTTTTACAATACAAGGATCATCATGAAGTGAGCTTAAGTAAGTCGGCACGCCAAGATTTAATTGGCATGTTTAGTTTAGCTATAGAGGCTGTCCGTAAAAGTATTGAGGCCTTGGATACGGCGAGCTTAAGTTTAGCTCAAGAGGTGACGGAGCTTGAAAGCTTGATAGACGATATGGAGGATAAACTTCGTCAGAAACATATTGCACGTTTGAATACGAATGAATGTAGTGGAGCGGCAGGGATTGTCTATATGGACATCGTAAGTAATCTGGAACGTATTGGTGACCATGCGGTTAATATTGCAGATTCAATTTTAGGTATTCGCCATTAACAAAGTGAAACCTTTCACTTTGTTTGTCCGTATGAAAGTCAATGTACGAAAAAGGAGAGAAACTTTATGGAAGTTGTTGGCTGGATTTTAGTAATAGCCTGCTTTATTATTTCATTTGTTGGTTTAGTCTATCCGATTATACCAGGTGTCTTATTTTTAGTCGGAGGATTCCTGCTATATGGCTTATTTTTCTCCTTCGCTGAGTTAAGCTGGTGGTTCTGGGTAATTGAACTTTTATTTGTAGTGCTGTTATTTGGTGCTGACACATTGGCCAATGCATTTGGCATTAAAAAGTTTGGCGGCTCCAATGCCGGAATGTGGGGAAGTACTATTGGATTATTAATCGGCCCATTTGTCATCCCTGTGGCTGGGATTTTACTTGGTCCATTTTTAGGGGCAGTTATCGCTGAATTAATTGTAGAGAAGCGAACATTTAGTGAGGCTGTGAAAAGTGGTATTGGCTCATTAGTAGGCTTTTTAACTTCTACTATTGCAAAGGCTGTCATTCAAATCGTGATGATCATTGTATTTTTTATCGCGATTTAATGTTTACACGTGAGGTTTAATGAATGGGACAACTGGGTAAGATAGTAAACGTATTGGTTTTTCAGTCAAAAGGCTGAAATCTTCTAAATGAAGTATTTTTCATTGAATGGTTTGACCAATTTTGATAATCTATTGATGTACTAAATATTTCTTATTTTAGGGAGGAACTTAACAATGGCTTACGAATTACCACAATTAACTTACGCTTACGACGCATTAGAACCACATATCGATGCAAAAACAATGGAAATTCACCATTCTAAACACCACAATACTTATGTAACAAACTTAAACGCAGCAGTAGAAGGTACTGAATTTGCAGAAAAAGACATTAACGATTTAATCGCAAACCTTGACGCTCTTCCAGCTGACAAACAAACTGCTGTACGCAACAACGGTGGCGGACATGCTAACCATACACTATTCTGGGAAGTAATCGCTCCAGGCGGTTCTAATACTCCAGTTGGCGAAGTTGCAAAAGCAATTGATGCGAAATTCGGATCTTTTGATGCGTTCAAAGAAGAATTTGCAAAAGCTGCTACAACTCGCTTCGGTTCAGGTTGGGCATGGTTAATCGTGGATGGTGACTCAGTTGCTGTTACTTCTACTCCAAACCAAGACTCTCCAGTAATGGAAGGTAAAAAACCAATTCTAGGCCTAGATGTTTGGGAGCACGCATACTACTTAAACTACCAAAACCGTCGTCCAGATTACATCGGCGGATTCTGGAACGTAGTAAACTGGGATGTAGTTGAAGCTAAATTCCAAGCTGCTAAATAATGACTGAATAGAGATGGCTATGCTATGGTGAGAAATCACTAAGGCATAGCCTTTTTTTATTGGATAAAAGTGTAAAAGAAATGGATAGAACAAATAGGGCAACCTTTCTACTTTAGATGCCGTCAAATAAATGATGTTTTCCGTAATAATTGTCAAGTGCATGCTTTCCTGTCAAACCTACGAATGGTATACTAAGTATCGTGTATTGAAATGAAAAAATATAAGGAGGGGAATACATATGCGCAAAGCACCAGGGAAAAATCGCGCAGCGAGTGTTAAAGCAAAACATCACTCTAATTTAACATTTCGTATGAATATCCTTTTCTTTGCAATATTTATCGTATTTTCAATGTTGATTTTTAGACTAGGTTATATGCAAATCGTGAAAGGGGAAGAGTATGTACGACTTTTAGAGAGTACAGAAGAAGTTCCTGTCAATACGAGTGTGCCTAGGGGGAGAATGTATGATCGTTACGGTCGTATTTTAGTAGATAATCACCCGGAAAATGCGATTACGTATACGAAAATGCAAACGACTACAACAGATGAAATGCTAAATATAGCTGAAAAGCTGGCACAATTAATTGAACAACCAACGAAACGCGTCACATTGCGTGATAAACAAGATTTTTGGATTATTAAAAATCATGACGCAGCCTACGAAAAAGTGACAAAGGCAGAAGAAGCTGAAATTCGAGCAAAAGAAAATATTACGACAAGTCAAATCAATGCAGAGATTGATAAACTAGTACGTGAACGCATTACGAATGAAGAGCTTTTGCAATTGTCAGAGAAGGATTTAGAAGTATTAGCAATCTTTAGAGAGATGACATCTGGTTATAATTTATCACCTCAAATTATAAAAAGTGAAAATGTCTCGGCAGAAGAATTTGCACGTGTCTCCGAGCGTTTAACGGAACTACCAGGAGTTAACACAACAACAGATTGGAAACGCGTAAAATTATCTTCTCTATCGATTCTTGGTCGTACAACTGTCCCAACAAAAGGGATACCAAAAGAAAAGCTGAATTATTATTTAGCCCGTGATTATTCACGAAATGATCGAGTAGGGGAAAGTTATATTGAGGCGCAGTATGAAGAGCTACTCCAAGGTCAAAAAACAGTTGTCAAAAATATTACCAATAAAAAAGGGCAGGTAGTCGATACTATTACAACTTATGAAGGTGAGCCTGGTAAAGATTTAGTTTTATCACTGGATAGTGAGCTACAGGCTGAAACTGAGAAGATTGTAGAAGAAGAACTGCTTAATTTAAAAGCTCTTCCTGGATCGTATTTATTAGATCGTGCCTTTTTAATTATGATGGACCCTAATACAGGAGATGTCCTATCTATGGTTGGAAAGAAAATAGAAAAGAATCCTGAAACAGGGAAAAGTGAAATTGTTGATTACGGATATGGAACATTTACGACAGCTTATGAGGCAGGTTCATCGATTAAGGGAGCAACAGTTCTTACGGGGTACAATCAAGACGTTATCTCGATGGGCACCTCTATGGGTGATGAACCGATTAAATTAGCAGGTACGGATTTTAAAAGTTCCATTTTTAACAGAAGCGGCTATGTGCCAATGAACGATTTAATGGCCCTGGAACGTTCTTCTAACTCCTATATGTTTAAAATTGCGCTATTAATCAATAAAACACCTTACAGCTATGGGATGCCATTACGTTTAAAGGATGATACATTCCCAAAAATGCGCAATAATTTTGCACAATTTGGGCTAGGTGTGAAAACAGGCATTGATTTACCAAATGAATTTAGTGGAGTGCGTGGTCCATCAGGTCCAACAATGGGTGGTAAAACATTAGACTTAGCGATTGGTCAGTATGACACTTATACACCTCTACAATTAGCACAATATATTTCAACCATTGCTAATGGTGGCTACCGTATTCAGCCACATGTTGTGAAAGAAGTTCGAGATCCATCACAGGATGGCAAGCAGTTAGGGCAATTAGTGACTGAAATAGGACCAACTATCCTCAATCAACTAGATAATCCTAAAGAAGAGATTGACTATGTAAAACAAGGATTACGTCGTGTATATACTGGATCATATGGGACGGCTCGTGGACAATTCTCAAATGCTCCATTTACAGCAGCAGGGAAAACAGGAACTGCAGAGGTAGTTTACTATGGTCCATTACGAGAACATTTTGGTACAAATACGATTACATTAACACATGTTGGCTTTGCGCCTTATGAAAACCCTGAAATTGCTTATGCAGTGGTTATTCCTTGGGCAACAACGAATATGAATCAACATTTAGTCAATAACAACCTTATTGCTAGACGTTCTCTAGATAAGTACTTCGAATTAAAAGCAAAATATGAAGCTGAAAAAGTAACAGATAGTAAAGTGAATCAGCCAATTTTACCAGCTACTACAGAGGAAAAAATTGGTGAGGATGAGCAACAATAAGAAAACCGCTAGGCACTGGGATGCCTAGCGGTTATTTTTTATGGACGAAAATAAGTTTCATGCAGATAATTGGCGGATGGCTAATTCAAATTGCTCTCTTGGCTTTACGCCATACAGCTCTAAATTATGATAGAAATAAGAAGCTACCATAAAATCAATCGCCTCATGAAGTGTAAATTCTCGATGTTCCATGATTAATGATAGATAGGTTTTAAAATAATCGGCATTTTGTACGTTTGCATGTTTCATGACAAAGGTCAAACTCCTCATTCATTACGCCTTATCAATATAATGCCCATATCTTCTCGTTGAAAATCTGTGACATCCTTTGAAGGCTTTATCTTTCCCTTCTGTAGAAAGGGGGTATACCTAGCTTATATGTTGGTACAAAAACTTTTACTGAATCAAGATAAAGTAATTCCTGACACAATTGATTATTATAGCATCTTTCAAATAGGAATCAAATTCTAACCTCTCTACACTTAGAAGGTCGCTTCCCTCAAACATAGAATAGTATGGATTGATCGCTTTCATTGGATGTGGAATCACTTATTGCAAATGAAGGTAATGGTGCAGATGTAAGTAGGAAAAAATGCAAAAAGTTGGCACAGCTATGACAAAGCGAAGATTAATTGTAAATGCGTCTTTACAATCGTTTACAAAGCATTACATTCCTTTACATCTCTTTTACGAACCGTTTATACGACTTCAACAATCAGTCATTATAGTAAAGATTGTAAGACAAATAACTATAAAACAGTTCATGACGGAGGCAAATGAGATGAAAAAGTGGAAGTACTTAACGATGACAGCAGTAATGGGTTCTGCATTAATGCTAGGTGCATGTGGTAGCGATTCTGCACAAAATGGAAACAATACTGAAACGAACGCACCAGCTAGTTCAGGACAAGAAGCTGCTGATGAAAAGCTACAAGGCTCTGTAGCTGGAGATGGCTCATCAACAGTTGCACCAATTATTGAGGCAGTTGTTGAAGAGTATGCAGGCGCACAACCAGATGTCAAAGTATCAGTGGGGGTTTCTGGTACAGGTGGTGGTTTTGAAAAATTCATCGCAGGTGAAACAGACTTTTCAAATGCATCTCGTAATATAAAAGATGAAGAGAAAGCGAAACTAGGAGAAGCTGGTATTGATTATACAGAGCTAGCTCTAGCATATGATGGTTTATCAGTAGTCGTGAATCCAGAAAATGATTGGGCGAAAGATTTAACAGTAGAACAGTTACAAAAAATTTGGATTGAAGATGGGAAAGAGAAGAAATGGTCTGACATTGATCCATCTTGGCCAGATGAGAAAATCGTTTACTATTCACCAGGTACTGATTCAGGCACATACGATTACTTTGATGAAATCATTTTAGATGGAGCGGATCTAGTAAGCTCAGCAACATTATCAGAGGATGATAATATGCTAGTTCAAGGTGTATCAGGTGACAAAAACGCTATCGGATTCTTCGGTTATGCTTACTATCTAGAAAATAAAGATAAATTAAACATTGTCAAAGTAAATGGTGTAGAGCCAAATAATGAAACAATTGAAGCAGGCGAATATACGCCACTTTCACGCCCACTATTCACATACGTGAAAAATAGTGCTATGAAAGATAATGAAGCGGCATATGATTTCATTAAATTTACATTAGAAAATGCAGGTGATATGGCTGAGGCTGTTGGCTATGTTCGTTTACCTGAAGAAAAATATACTGAAGGCTTAAAAACTTTAGAAGGCTTAAAATAAGTAGACATGCATAGAGGGAAAGAGATGTATGCTCTTTCCCTCCCTTATTTGAAAGGAGCTCCCAATGGTTTCTCAAAAGGAAAATAAGACATCATCTGTGCAGCAATTAATTGCAAATTCGCGCAATCATAAAACTAAGAAAATAGTGGAAAAAGCAATGCCAGCTCTATTATTTTCTGCAGCAATTATCTCTATTTTAACGACATTTGGCATTGTTTTCACCCTTATTTTTGAAACGTTTGAATTCTTTAAACGTGTGTCGATAACGGATTTCCTGTTTGGAACGAAATGGTTACCGTTTTCAGGGAATGAACCGTTGTTTGGGATTTTACCGTTAATCGCTGGTACATTAAAAGTGACACTTATTGCAGTTGTAGTAGCCGTACCATTTGGAATTGCTTCAGCTATCTATTTAAGTGAATATGCAAGTGAAAAAACAAGACGTACCGTGAAACCTATTTTAGAAGTTTTAGCGGGTGTACCGACGATTGTTTACGGATTCTTTGCTTTAACGTTTGTCACACCTTTATTACAAGAAATTGTACCTGGACTTAAATTATTTAATGCACTAAGCCCAGGGATTGTTGTAGGGATTATGATTTTACCAATGATCACTTCTCTATCTGAGGATGCCATGTCATCGGTACCCAATAGTATGCGCGAAGGGGCTTTAGCTCTAGGTGCAACAAAATTTGAGGTAGCGATTAAAGTAGTACTACCTGCGGCACTATCTGGCATTATCGCATCTATAGTATTAGCTATTTCCCGGGCAATAGGAGAAACGATGATTGTTTCGCTTGCAGGCGGATCAACACCGAAATTTGATCTCAATGTTACAGATTCTATCCAAACAATGACAGCATACATCGTACAAGTTTCAACAGGTGATGCAGGTTATGGAACAACTATTTACTACTCAATCTATTCTGTTGGATTTACACTATTCATCTTTACGCTAGTAATGAATTTACTTGCACACTATATTTCTAAACGCTTCAGGGAGGTTTACTAGATGCGCTATATGGATGACACAGTCGTCATGAAACGAATGACAAAGCGTATTACATTCAATAAAGTTTGGAAAACCTTATTTTTCTTAGCTACTACGTTTGCGCTTGTTACCTTAGCTATTTTGCTTTACCGCATTGTGACACAAGGAATTGATTATTTAAATATTGATTTCTTAATGAATTTTGCATCACGTTTTGCAGATAAAGCAGGTGTCAAAGCGGCCCTAATAGGTTCCCTTTGGTTAATGGCAGTTGTAGCGCCAGTATCCATTATTTTAGGTGTAGGTACGGCAATCTATTTAGAGGAATATGCCAAGAAAAATAGAATCAACGACTTTATTCGTATGAATATCTCAAATCTAGCAGGTGTACCTTCCATCGTTTTTGGATTACTAGGTTTAACTATTTTTGTACGCATGATGGGACTAGGCAAAAGTGTTTTAGCTGCTGGCTTAACAATGAGTTTATTAATTTTACCTGTCATTATTGTAGCGGCACAAGAGGCCATTCGTGCAGTACCCAATGAACAACGTGAAGCTTCATATGGGATGGGCGCAACAAAATGGCAAACGATTTTACGAGTGGTTCTTCCAGCCGCTATTCCTGGTATTTTGACAGGAAGTATTTTGGCTATGTCCCGTGCCATTGGGGAGACAGCGCCACTTGTTGTCATCGGAATTCCAGTCATTCTACAATTTTTACCGAATGGTTTACTAAGCCAATTCACTGCCCTACCGATGCAAATCTATGATTGGGCAAAACGTCCGCAAGAAGCATTTCAGTATGTGGCCGCAGCTGGTATTTTAGTACTTATGACTGTTCTTTTATTGATGAACTCTATTGCCATCTTTATTCGAAATAAATTCCAAAAACGTTATTAATGAGGTGACCTTATGGTACTGGATTTTAAAGAGGAAAAAACAATTGTCAAATTGAATCAAGCGACGACGAAATCTTCCGCTGATATAGCGAAAAATATTGTTTATGATACACGTAACTTGAATTTATGGTACGGTGATCATCAAGGCCTAAAAGATATTAATTTAAGTATTTATGAAAATGAAGTAACGGCAATTATCGGGCCTTCTGGCTGTGGTAAATCTACGTATTTAAAAACATTAAACAGAATGGTAGAGCTTGTTCCTAGCGTTCGTACATCTGGGGAAATTTTATACCGTGAGCGTAATATTTTAAATAAAAACTATACGGTAGAGGAATTAAGAACACGCGTAGGAATGGTGTTCCAAAAGCCCAATCCGTTCCCAAAATCTATTTATGATAATATTGCGTACGGACCAAGAATTCATGGCATTAAAAATAAAAAGATTTTAGATGAAATAGTTGAAAAGTCTCTGAGAGGGGCTGCCATTTGGGATGAGGTCAAAGATCGTTTAAATCAAAATGCCTACGGTTTATCTGGTGGTCAGCAACAGCGTATTTGTATTGCAAGATGCTTAGCAATTGAACCAGATGTCATTTTAATGGATGAGCCAACATCTGCATTAGACCCTATTTCTACACTAAAAGTGGAAGAGCTTGTGCAAGAGTTGAAAAAAGACTATTCCATTATCATTGTGACCCATAATATGCAGCAAGCTGCTCGTATCTCTGATCGTACAGCGTTCTTCCTGAGTGGAGAAGTTGTAGAATACGATAAAACAGATATCATCTTCCAAACACCATCAGATCAACGTACGGAAGATTATATTTCAGGACGTTTCGGCTAAGGAGGAGCAATCGATGGTAGTACGTGAACGTTTTGAACAGGAGTTAAAAGAAGTTCAGGGGCAATTTATAGCACTTGCCAATAGCAGTATTTTCGCCTTAAAAACGTCCTTTGAGGCGTTAGTGGAACAGAATTTAGAAAAAGCTTTGAAAATACTTGAAGACGATTTAATCATAAACCGGCTTGAAGAAGAAATAAATGACCATGTAATCCTTATGATTGCTAAGCAACAACCTGTAGCAACCGATTTACGTCGTCTCATGGTCCTGGTAAAAGCTGCAGCAGATATGGAAAGAGTGGGCGATTATGCGGTGAATATCGCTAAAGAAGCGATTCGAATTGGAAAAGAACCGATTGTGTTCCCTATGACAAATCTACAAACAATGTGCAATAAAACTGTAGAAATGCTAGAGAGCATCATGAAGGCCTTTACAGAGGAAGATACTGTTCGTGCTAAGGAAATTGCTGAACTAGATGATTATGTGGATGATTTATATGGAGCTACGGTTACACTCTTGCTACGAGCAGGCGTTGAAGACCCCGCACATATTTCTCAAATTACCCATCTAACATTTATTTGCCGCTATTTAGAGCGTTCTGCCGATCATGCTACTAATATCGCTGAACACCTTTTTTACTTAGTGAAAGGCAAGCATTATGAATTAAATAATTAGGCAGAAGAGCTACTTGCTAGCTCTTCTTTTCTTTTGAAAAAAATGATTAGCAGCAGCAACATTGTGTTTTTATGTGGCGTCTATATAGCGAGTGTTTTGTATTGTCAAAAAAATTTTTTGGTTATACTATAGACAATATCCAAAAAAATGTGGTGCTTAGGAGGTGCTGCTTCGTGAAAGACCCGATAAAATCGCTCATAGAAAAGTTCGATCAAGATTTGTCACTAGAACAACGTAATTATTTACGTTTTCTCTACGAAAACTTACATCTTGAGGAATTAAGTAATAGGGAACAACATTATTTTATCGACTATTTTTTCAAGAGTGAACCATTACGAAATATGGCAGCATTTGCACTAGAATTGGCAGACATTCTGCATGAAATTCGTGAAAATATTCCTGCTATCGAGAAGGTTGAGAGAATGGCTAATGGTAAGGAGCAGCGTTTATATTACGAACGGAAATGGTCAGAGCTGAGACGTCAAAAGCTCAAACAGCAAACAACAAAGAGTGGCAATATTTTTTATGTACCCTTTCATGACTATAAACAGGATCCTGGGCCCATGATTATTTGTTTAGAGCAGACGACCGGGATGGAAGCTTATTCTGAGCTGTGTAAAAGCATGATATTACCATTATTTATGAATGCCCATCGTGAAAATCGCGATCTATATATTATCCCTTATGATCAGCAAATCGATGTTCACTATCGCTTTGAAAATGGTCATTTAAATTTAGCGGATTTTAAGAGCTTTATTGAATATAAAGCTAAAGGTGAAGCTGAGCTTTTACCTGTTCTACAGTTTGTCAGATCATTACTGCATGAAAATCAACTTGGCTCTGAAGCGGAAGTCATTATATTTACAGAGGGCACTCCTATAGATGGACAGCATCTTGTTAGTAAGCAAGCAAAAGCGATGCTAGAGGAAATGAAGCGAAAATACCTTGCTGAGTTTTCTGTCATTGCAATGCATGAAGATAATTTTAATAAACAACAATTTTGGTTTGCCAATAAGGCTTTTTTTGCGGATGATGCAATACAATAACAGAAAGGGGCTAACCTTTACGGAAGGGCAGCTCCTTTTTATTGGAGATACATAGGTATTAAAAGGAGATATACATGGATTCATTACATTGGATTTTACCTAAATTTACAGTCCCTACTTGGATGGATGTTTTAATAGCAATCATTATTTGTATAGTTGGCTGGCTGATTCAACGATTCATCATAAAAAAAATAATTAATCGTCTGGTCATCTTTTTAAAAAATCGTCAGCGAAATTTCCAAGCAAATGTGCTTGCACAATTTAGTAAAGCCATTGGCTATGCATTTATGACGGCAGTCATTGTGCTAAGCTTATCTTATTTAATAGAAGTTCCTTTATTTACGCATAAATCAACGAAAAATTTTGTACTGTCTATTATGGTGTTTTTTGCTTTTAAGGGCGTATATGATGTTTTAAATTTCTATACAAAGCAGCCACTTCAATTAACAAGTGAAGAGGACCAAAATGTACTATTACCTTTTTTCCTACGAATTGGTAAAGTACTCATTATGATTTTTGCCATGTTTACAATTGCCTCATTTTGGAACTTTAATCTGAATGGCTTTTTAACAGGGATTGGCTTAACAGGAGTAGCGATTGCTTTTGGGATTCGCGATACATTAGCCCATGTGTTTGGCGGTATGTCCGTGGCGCTTGACAATCCCTTTCAAATTGGGGATTGGATTGCCACCGAAGATCAAAAAATTGAAGGAACCATTGAGGATATTAATCTTCGCAGTACGTTAATTCAAACAGGAGATAAAGGGCTTGTCTATGTGCCGAACTCTTATTTGGTTAATCGTCCTATTTACAACTTATCGAGACGAGAAAAGCGTAAATGCGAACAATTTTTATATGTAGCTGCTACAAATGAAGAAGACATATTACGCAGTGCCTTAACGGCTATTCATAAGGAAATTTATTTACATGCTAACACAGAGAAAGACATGATCCATGTTTATATTGATGAATTTCATCATGATAGTTATCGTGTGCTTATTCGTTTCTTCGTTGCTACAAATGATACAGCCGTCATGCTAGGAGTACGCCAGGAAATCTTCTTTGCTATACGCCAAATCGTGGAGGAGCTATCCATTACTTTAGCATCCCCAGATGAGGATGAGGAACCAAGAAAGAAAAAATAAATTGAATTGTAAGATAGTTTGCATTACAATATAATCTAGCAATCAGCGCTGATGAAGAGTAGTAGCTATTAGTATTTGTCATAGAGAGCTAGTGGTTGGTGGAAACTAGCACAAATAAATGGTGAATGGACTTCGGAGCTCTAATCCTGAATAACAGTATGGATTAGCGTATGCCTACGTTATAAGGCTTAGAGAGGGTCTTCTTAGTAGACCAATGAAGGTGGCACCACGGCTTTTCCGTCCTTTTGTGATGGAAAGGCCTTTTTATATGCATTTGGTGTAGAAGAGCAGAGCATAGAGAAGGAGAGAAGAGAATGACAGTTGAGCTTAGAAAGTATGCCATGAAAGTATTACAGGGAGATATGATGACCCCTATTTCTGTCTATCAATCATTGAGAGGGCAGCATAAAATGTTGTTCGAATCGTCAGCTAAGCATGAGGAAAGTGGACGTTACTCCTTTATTGCAGTGGATCCAGTGGCTGAATTAAAAGGAAATAATGATGCGTACACCTTTCTTAAAGGGGAGGAAAAGGAAAAATCGAATGGGAATGTGCTCAATTATTTAAAGCAAGTGATGCCATTCCATGAAGAAACTTATCCATTCCACTTTTTTGGAGGCGCCATTGGTTTCTTTGGATATGAAACAGCTTTTTATACAGAAAAAATAGGGGAATATTTACAGGATGAATTAGCCATGCCGGATGTTCATGTTTTGTTCTATGATACATTTATTGTATTTGATCATGTGACACAGGAACTTACATTGGCTTCAATAGATTTATTTAAAGAAGGGCGTTCCTTAGAGGAAATGGAAGCGGCTATTTCAATGATGGAGCAGCAGCTTTATATGGGGACAACATTTGATGCCGTGAAGGTAGATAGTCTTGATTTTAAGCCAATGATTTCAAAAGAGCAATTTGTCACATTAGTGGAGCGTGCAAAGCAGCATATATTAAAAGGGGATATTTTCCAAATTGTGCTATCACAGCGCTTCTCAGCCTCGTTTACAGGCTCCCCTTTTGCGCTGTATCGCCAATTACGCACATCCAATCCCTCTCCATATATGTTCTACATGGATTATGGATCCTATATTATTTTAGGAACATCTCCAGAAAGCCTAGTAAAGGTTAAAAATCGGCAGGTGACGACAAATCCAATCGCAGGCACCAAGCCTCGTGGTGAGACAATGGAGCAGGATGAAGCCATTGCAAATGCCCTATTGGAGGATGAAAAAGAAGTGGCGGAACATCGTATGCTAGTGGATTTAGGCCGCAATGATCTTGGCCGAATTGCAAAAGTGGGTTCTGTAAAGCTGAAGAAATTCATGAATATTGAACGCTATAAATATGTCATGCATATTGTGTCTGAGGTATTAGCGGACCTCCGAGATAATCTCCATGTTTTGGATGTCCTTCGTGCTTGCTTACCTGCGGGTACAGTGTCAGGAGCACCAAAGATTCGTGCGATGCAGCTTATAAATGAATTAGAGCCTGTAAAGCGTGGCGTCTATGCGGGAGCTGTTGGATATATTTCGACGACAGGCGATATGGATTTAGCCCTTGCTATTCGTACCATGATCATTAAAGATGAGAAAGCTCATGTACAGGCAGGAGCAGGTATTGTTCACGATTCGGTCCCATTATCTGAATATGAAGAAACACTTAATAAAGCTCGAGCACTACTGGAGGTGAAAAAATGATTTTAATAATTGATAATTATGATTCTTTTACTTACAATCTATTTCAACAAATAAGTATGCTTGGGAAAGACGTTAAAGTCGTGAGGAATGATGCTATTACAATAGAAGAAATTCAAAAAATGGCACCAGAAGCTATTGTTTTATCACCCGGACCAGGAACACCAGCCGAAGCAGGTATCACGGTTAATGTTATTAAGGAGCTATATCAAAGTTTTCCTATATTAGGGATTTGTCTTGGACATCAATCCATTGGGTACGCATTTGGAGCAAACATCGTGCAGGCACAAACGATCATGCACGGCAAGTTGTCACCTCTACAATATGAACCAACAGGTTTATTTGCACATTTAGATGGAGTTATTCAAGTAATGCGGTATCATTCCCTAGTTATTGAAGAACCTTCATTACACAGTGATTTTAACATTATCGCAACAGCGAGTGATGACGAGGAGATTATGGCTATCCAACACAAAAAATATCCACTTTACGGTCTGCAATTTCATCCTGAATCAATCGGCACAAAAGAAGGAAGTAGGATGATGCAAGCCTTCTTTGAAAGTATTGCTTAAATAAAAAGGCTGTCGCCTCCTTAATTTGGATGAGGCGACAGCTTTTCTTATTGTTTTTTACCTGTAATTAACTTCGCAATTTCCTCTAAAGACATGGAAGAATTGACTTCGTAGGACCCAATTTGCAAGCTTCGTGCATATTTTGCGTTTGCGAGTAGTAACTCCATTTCTACGCTGTTAGAAATAATGCCACCGTCCTCTAGCTTTTGGGCCACAATATATGGTGTAATCCCACTATATATTTGCAATGTCATTGTTGTATCATCCGCATTGGTATCTTCTTTAACAGACGGTTCTGAAGAATTAGTAGCAGTAGTTTCTTCAGTAGTATGTACTTGTTTAACTTGTTTTTTTAACGCAGCAATTTCTTGATTGGCCTGATTGAGCTTATTTTGCAATTCTTCAACTTGCTGCTGATTGGAAGAATCTTTTTCAGGGAGCCCAATGTTCACATCGAAGCGGCTTGCAAGAGCAAGTATGGCACCGACTAGGAAAATGGCTACGCCAAATGAGCGGATGGAAGACTTGTTCATAAATTAACGACCCCCATTTGCAATCACTTGACGAACTTGTTCTTCTGTTAAATTTGAACGGATACTAATATCTCCTACAGAAAGTCCTTGTTTATTCAATTCCAGCACCTGACTTACGATTATTTGATGAATCGGCTTTGCTTGTGATGGATTAGGTGCTACTTTTGAAGCTTGTGCGGCTTGTTGGACAGCTTGCATAACTTGTTGAACTTTAGGGTTTTGTATACTAGGACTAGGTGTTGATTTTGTTTTTACTTGAAACTCTGGTTCTAATAGTAGCTCTTCCTCTACAATTTTTAAACGGCGCTTTAAATTATTCGTTTCTTGGAATATGGAGATAGATAATTCTTCGACATCCTTCTCGACTTTTTTCGAGCTATTTTTGAAAAAGAACGATACTATAATCAAAAGAATCCCGAAACTCATTAGTATGATGGATAAATCCAATAGCTTCACCTCGTGTAGTATGTAATTATAAGATATTTTACCATATGCAAACTTAATATGAAATGAAGGTAGATTTTTTTTCAGTTTGTGTTATAATAGGTTAGTCGTATAAATCATGCTCAAATTTAAATTCTTGATATAGAGTGGGAGGGTTAATGATGCGCGTAAACATTACTTTAGCTTGCACAGATTGCGGCGAACGTAACTACATTTCTAAAAAGAACAAGCGTAACAATCCAGAGCGTCTTGAACTTAAAAAATATTGCTCTCGCGAGAAGAAATACACTCTTCACCGTGAAACTAAGTAATCGCTCATTAAGCCAAAACCACAAGTGGTTTTGGCTTTCTACATTTTTATGAATGATTGAGGTTTTACTATATAGGAGGTAGCCTGCATGGATAAAACAACATTACGGAACAAGGTACGAGAAACACTTGCGATAATGAATGAAGAAGTTTATCGCAGACAATCTAAAGCTGTAGTGCAAAGGGTGCTACAGGAGCCATATATAATAGAAGCAAATACGATCGGCATTACCATTTCGAATCAGCCAGAAGTCGACACCATTCATTTAATTGAAGAACTATGGCAGCTTGGGAAAAAGGTCGCTGTGCCAAAGTGCCACCCCAAAACAAGAGAAATGACATTTTACGCCATTGAATCATTTGCTCAGCTTGAAACAGTATATATGCATTTGCGTGAGCCTATTCCCGAACGATGTGAGTTAGTTGACGCAAATGAGATGGACATCATCTTAGTACCAGGGGTTGTTTTTGATCGGTTAGGCTATCGAATAGGGTATGGCGGTGGTTATTATGATCGCTATGTATTAAACTATAAAAAGGGTAAATTGATGTCATTACTTTTTGACGAGCAGATCGTTAATCGTGTTCCTACTGAAGAACATGATTGCCCTGTAGACATCATAGTGACACCGACAGAACGTATTGACTGTCTAGCACATCGAGGAGCGAACGAAAATGGATAAAATGTTAGATATTTATGAACTCTTGAAAACTTATGGTACTTTTATTTATACACGGGACCCTATTGGCGATTTGATGTTAATGGAGGATGAAATAAAAGAGCTCTATAAAGCGAATGTACTAGACATAAAAGATTACCAAATGGCATTATTACTAATTCGACAAGAAACAACAAAACTCCGTATGAAAGAGAATAAAAAGTAATGTTTGAAATATAATGTATTGGGGTATTGTAAAATTAATGTAACATGTATGTAATATTCTTAAAAACAGTGGATTTCCGCTGTTTTTATGTTTTTACGAAACTTTTTACAATGTAAAACGTATATATAGATATCTGGTGCATATACGAGCGAGGAGAGTAAAATTTCCAAAAGATATGTGTTGATTATCTGTAAAAAATGGATTAAGATATATTTTGTTTCCGTAACAAAATGTAAAAAATTATTATTTTTTTGTAAGGAAGTAGGGAGGATGTTAGGAATGAGATCAATAAAGTGGCCTAAACATTCATTTATGATACTAGCAATTATAGCAACTTGGATCAAAACGGTCATTGTTTACCACACGAGCTTTGAGATGAAAATTGAAAATGCAATGCAACAATTTATTTTGTTTATTAACCCATTAAGTTTCTTGCTATTTACGTATGGTTTAGCACTTTTCTTTAAATCACCAAAGGCTAGAAATCGTTATTTAATTACAGTCAGTATTATTTTATCAATAGTCCTTTATGGAAATGTAGCGTTCTATCGTTTCTACAATGACTTTATTACACTACCTGTATTATTCCAAACAAGTAACTTTAGTGACTTAGGAACTTCTGTAGCTGCCATAATAGAGCCATGGGATGTATTGTATTTTGTTGATGTACTTATTTTAATCTTAGCGAATAAATTTATACCAAAAATGAAAAATTCGTTTAAAGTTAATGTGGAATTCCGCCGTGCATTTTTTGTGCTGGCAATCGCTATGTCATTCTTAAACTTAGGTTTAGCTGAAACAGAGCGTCCACAATTATTAACACGTAGTTTTGACCGCGAATTACTTGTAAAAAACATTGGTACGTACAATTACCATTTGTATGATATTTATATTCAAACAAAATCCTCTGCCCAACGTGCGTTAGCGGACGGTAGTGAATTAGTTGAAGTAAACAACTATGTTCGCTCAAATCAGGCAGCAGTCAACCCAGAAATGTTTGGGAAATATAAAGGCCGTAACTTAATTGTTGTGTCTATGGAGTCTTTACAAAACTTTGTCATTAACAATGACATGAATGGTCATGAGGTTACGCCATTCTTAAACTCTTTAACAAAAGATAAAGATACGTATTATTTCAGTAACTTCTATCACCAAACAGGTCTAGGAAAAACTTCTGACTCTGAGTTTATCGTAGAAAATTCACTATTTGGTTTAGGACGTGGAGCAGTATTCTTCACACATGGTGGAAATACGTATAACTCAATGGCAGAACGCCTTGGGGAAAATGGATACTTTACAAATGTCATGCACCCGAATAATAAATCATTCTGGAACCGCGACATCATGTATCAATCTTTAAAAATCAATAAGTTCTATGATATCGATTCGTATACAGTAGAAGAAGGGCAAGCAGTGAACTGGGGAATGAAAGATACGCCATTCTTAGAGCAATCTGCAGCATTAATGAAAGATATGCCACAGCCATTCTACTCAAGACTTATTACATTAACGAATCACTATCCATTTACATTGGATCCGGAAGATATTATGATTCCTGAATATGATTCAAATTCAGGTACATTAAATCGTTACTTCCAAACGGTACGCTATATGGATGAAGCTTTAAAAGATTTCTTCCAACAATTGAAAGATCAAGGTGTTTATGATAATTCTATTATCGTTATGTATGGTGACCACTACGGTATTTCAGAAAACCATAATAAAGCGATGGCACAATATTTAGGAAAAGAACAAATTACACCGTTTGATAATGCATTGCTACAGGAAGTACCTTTATTCATCCATATCCCAGGATCTGACGATGGTAAAGAGATGACTGAAATGGCAGGACAAATGGATTTACGTCCAACAATTTTACACCTACTTGGCATTGAAACGTCAAAAGATATGCAAATGGGTGCGGATTTATTCTCTCCAGAACATGAAGACTTTGTAGTGTTCCGTGACGGACGCTTTATCACAGATAAATATGTGTATGCGGGAGAGGCTTGCTATGATAAATCAACTGGTGAAGAAATAGATGGGGAGCCATGTCAGCCATACGCTGATCGTGCAACAATGGAGCTCGAAAATTCTGACGCCATCATCAATGGAGACCTTCTTCGTTTCTATGATGAAAAGACAGGTAATTTAAAACAAGAATCCGTTAAGTAAACAAAGAGAGATCTCACCATGAGATCTCTCTTTTACATTGCACAATTGACAAATTTGTTGAAGTGATTATAATTAGTGTAAATATCTGCATAACGAAGATTTGTTTTTCACATTTCGGAGTATAAGAGTTAAAGGCATGGAAAAGAACAAGTAACTTTAATAAAAACTGACAGAGAGTAGCCGGTCGTTGAGAGGCGCAAGGGATATTAAAGTGAATACATCTTGGAGCTGCGTACCGAAATTTTAGTAGGCTACGACGGGTTTGCATCCGTAATCATTGCAATAGTATCGCTGCGGCTGTACTAATGGAGGTGTGCTATTTGAGTAGCTCTCGAAAAAAGGTGGTACCACGTTCATTAACGTCCTTAGGATTTATTCCTAAGGGCGTTTTTTGCATCTGGACGTCTAGTGCCAAATTGGACGACAGCAGTCCTGTCAAGAACTCTTATAGATCTTGCAATATTAACTTTTTAATATTACAAGGAGATGTTTTGTATGTTTTTAACACCAAAGGAGCAGTTAGCCATTATTAAAAAGGGGACTGACAAAATTGTTGATGAACCCGAGCTACTAAAAAAATTGGAGCACTCAATTCAAGAGCAAAAGCCCTTAACGATTAAATTGGGGCTCGATCCATCTGCACCAGATATTCATTTAGGCCATGCAGTCGTATTGCGAAAAATTAAACAGCTGCAGGACCTAGGGCATCATGCAGTCATTGTCATTGGTGATTTTACGGGCCGTATTGGCGATCCTACCGGGAAATCTAAGGGACGTGTAGCGTTAAGTGACGAATTGGTGAAGGAAAATGCCAAAACGTATTGTGAGCAAATTTTTAAAGTGTTGGACGAGGGAAAAACGACTGTTCGTTTCAATAGTGAATGGTTAGCAAAATTAACGTTTGAAGAAGTCATCCAGTTGGCTGCTACTACATCTGTTGCCCGTATTTTGGAGCGTGAAGACTTCCAAAAGCGGTACCATCACCATATACCAATTGGCTTACATGAATTTTTCTACCCTCTCATGCAGGCGTATGATTCTGTAGAATTAAAGGCTGATATTGAATTAGGGGGAACCGATCAAACGTTTAATATTCTCATGGGACGCACGTTACAAAGGCATCGAGGGCTAGAAAAACAAATTGCTATTTTTATGCCATTACTTGAAGGATTAGATGGTATTGAAAAAATGAGTAAAAGCTTGGGGAATTATATTGGTGTCAATGAAGCGCCTGAAGTTATGTTTAAAAAAATTATGGAACTACCAGATTCGCTCATTATCAAATATTTTGAATTAGCGACAGATGAGCATCCACTTCAAGTGCAAGCTGTTCAAGAAAGGCTACAAAGCGGAGAGAACCCACGTGATATAAAACTACAATTAGCAGAAATAGTGACAGCTTTATATCATGGTCATGAAGCTACGATGGATGCAAAATCTTATTTTGAAGCTGCTTTCCAGAAGAAGATGATTCCTGCTAACATTCCTGTATTGCTACTTGAAATTGATAAAGAAAGAATAGAGGATATCATTCCACAATTAATTTCTATCCAATTTATTCAAAGTAAAAGTGATTTTATAAGGCTCATTAAACAAAATGGGGTTTCATTAAATGGAGAAAAAATTGCTGTGGATGATCTATCTCAAGTATTAATGAATGAGGATGTCCTGCAAATTGGTAAGAAGAGATTTCTAAAATTGAATAAGTAAAATGGGATGATGTCCAAGAAAAAAGAGCAATCTCACATAGAGACTGCTCTTTTTTCTGTCTAAATTTTAGTGTAATTTTGGTGGATACCCGCCATGAACGATTGTCATGATGACAAACCATCCAAACACGACAGCACTTAATAAGTTGAAAACAACGCTTAAAAGGTTCTTTTCTTTAATTGCTTGGAATGTACCATATACAGCAAAAATTGAAACTAGACCAAAAATAACCATTAATAAGTTCATTAAAAATAGACACTCCTTTCGACATCAGAAAATGAATGTCGTAAACAATATTCCTCCTTAATTGTAATCGTTCTACCTGTTTTTGTCGAGAACTAATATAGTGCAAACTATGAACATTTATCGTCAAATTGTGGCAAAGCCTGTATAATAGAGAAATGAGGTGATATCTATGATGAACGTACGTAGTTTTTCTCTTGGTCCAGTCCAAACGAATTGCTATATCGTATCGAATAAAGACAAAGAATGTATCGTATTTGATCCAGGTGAAGAAGCGGAGCGTCTTATTAAAACAATCCGTAGCAATGGTTTAAAACCGTTAGCCATTTTTTTAACGCATGCACATTTTGACCATATTGGTGCAGTGGATGCCTTACGGGAAGCGTTTAATATACCTGTATGGATTCATGAAAAAGAGGTTAGCTGGCTAGGAGATTCAGAAAAGAATGGCTCTAGTAAATATGCTGCATTACCAGACTATAGGGTAGCTGCACCAGATCAAGACACGATCATTAAAAAAGAGCAACAATTTGAAATAAGCAACTTTGTGTTTCAAGCTGTATTTACACCAGGACATTCACCTGGTAGCATTTCCTATGTATTTGAAAATGATGGCTTTGCGATTGTGGGAGACACATTATTTGAACAAGGTGTAGGACGGACGGATTTAATTGGTGGGTCCACCAAAATATTATTAGCATCTATTCATGACAAATTATTAACATTACCTGAGGATACAATCATCTATCCGGGTCATGGAAATTATACAACTGTCAGTGCAGAAATGGAAACAAACCCGTTTTTAAATGGATTTTAAAATAAAAAAAGCGTATCTCGTTAATGAGATACGCTTTTTTAGTGTATTAATGACCGCCACCAGGTACGTGAATGAATGTTGTATAGTACGTGAAGCCAGCGAAGAATACAGTTAAATATGCTCCGAAAATGTACATGTACATACGTTCTGAAAGGTTTAAGAAGCCTAATAATAAGAATAAACCTGTATTACCTAAGAATAATAGCGATACCTCGTTCATACCACCAAGGTAGAACATAACGGCAAAAATACCTGTCCAGAATGCCATAACTTTATACATATTATCCATGAAATTTCCCCTCCTTTTGCCCACGACACAATAATCTCTTACTCATTATAAATGATAGGAAAGGTGTCTGTAAACTGGAACTTCTCCGTCTTTGTGACAAACGAATGGATTTTTTAACTAGCTATCGATTTCTGTCACGTTAATTTCATATTTACATAAATCGCAATTATGTATCATACTCTCAATTTGCACAAATTCATTGCTTGAAAATAACGCATCTAACTGCCCTTTTAAATAGGATTCATGTAATGAGCAGACAATATCCGAATATGTTGTAAGTTGCTCTTGGAATGGACAATTAAAAATGGAGAATATCACCTTTTTGCCACGCTCTGTTTGTTGAATTTGTGGAACATAGCCAATTAATGCGGCATTGTCAGTTAATAGTTGAAGCTTCTCGTCGAAGGAAAGGGAATGATTGATTGTCAATTCAGCGGTTATATTTTGTTTCATTTGCTGATAACCGTCTTGATAGCTAATTTCCTGACATTTTTCTAAGACAGATGGTCCAAGCTCTTCCACTAATTGAATCGTCCATTTCAGCAAACGATCTTCGTCACGTCTTGGGAAAGTTAATGATACACCTTTTTCTGAAGCCTTATACACGCGGCCAGGTCGACCACCTTTACCCGTTTTCACATAGTCTGCGGAAATAATATTAATTTCTGAAAGCTTTGTTAAATGAAGTCGAGCAACATTTGGATGGATGCCAAACTGATCAGCAATATGTTGGACGGTCACTGTTTTTTTCTCTTGCAATATGTACTCATAAATAGAGTATCTTGTTTCATCAGCTAAAGTGCTGGTAATTTTCAATGGATGGATCATATGCTTCACCTCATTAGTTTTTTATAAAATTATGTTCGTCTACCAAGTGTTAGGAAAATAATCATGTTCATTCTATTATATTCCATTATTGAAAAAGATACAGTTCATTTCAGCATAAATATTAATTTTTTCATGTATTTATCTTCTGTTTTAGTGGGAAATTGCACTTTATCCACATTTTTATAGCAAAAAACATGAATGATAGGAAATTTTATAACAAATTTTTATTTTCAGAAAAGGGCTTTCTTCGTAGGAAGATCCTATTTATACTAGGAAATAACGAATACGCGGTCATATTCGAATGAACTAGAAGAGGGTGCATATATGCAGAATTTTGAAATGGTCGTTGAACAAAAATGTGAGCAACTTTTACTAAAAGCCTATCATTTTGGTGCAACTGATTTATTATTGGTGCCAAGCAATTTAAATTATCGGATCTATTTTCGGAAGTATGACAAGCTTCTTCATGCGGGTGAACTACCAAACGATTTGGCGGACCGGATGATATCCTATTATAAGTTTCTGGCGCAATTAGATATAAGTGAGCGTCGTAAACCTCAAAGCGGCTCATTCCAAAAGGCGATGGAGCAACAGTCATATGCCTTTCGAGTATCTACACTGCCTTCCGTATTTTTAAAAGAAAGCCTCATTATCCGCTTACTTCTCCAAAATCATTCTTTTCCACTAACTTCCTTATGTTTTTTTAAAAGCTCCGCCCACAAATTAATGGAACTAGTACAGAATCGTCAGGGCCTTTTGTTTTTTACAGGGGCGACAGGATCTGGTAAGTCCACTTCACTTTATTCTTTAATCCATTATTGTTCTACCGAATTAAATAGACATGTAATTTCCTTGGAAGACCCAGTAGAGAATAACCAAGCCAATTTACTTCAAATTCAAGTGAATGAACGAGCAGGTGTTACATACGCTACGGGGTTAAAAGCTATTTTGCGACATTCACCTGATGTGATCATGATTGGGGAAATTCGAGATAAGGAAACAGCAAAAATTGCCATCGAGGCAAGCTTGACGGGCCATTTAGTTGTTTCAACCATCCATGCGAAGGATTCGATTAGCTGTCTTTACCGTTTAATGGACTTAGGGGTGTCGATAGATGAGCTTCGGCAAACGATCATTGGTATTGTTGCTCAAATCCTTTTTCATTCATCAGCCTTACAAGATGATCGTCTTGCGTTGTACGAAATTTTATCGGATATTCATCTCAATCAGGCCATTTCCGCTATTTTAAATAAGGGGGATTTTCAGCTACCATACGAATTAACCTTAAAGGGACAAAAAGAATTTGTGGAGAGCCATTATGCAGTTACAAACATACATCGCTAAATTTCAATTATATTACAACAGAGCTACCAAATGGCGTGTAAAAGAGCAAGCGCAATTTATTCAACGTTTATCTGTATTAATGCAGGAGGGCTACTTATTTCCACAGGCTATCTCAATGCTACTCCCTCATCATATAGATGTTCATGAGGAAATTCAGCAACAAATTGATGAAAAACTTAGGCAAGGTGAAGGTGTAACAAGCATTTTGGAAACATTGCAGTTGGCTAAACATCATTTAGTAGCGATCAAAGTGGCAGAAAACAATGGGCATTTGCTTGAAGTATTAAAAGGTGTGGCAATGCAAATGATTGTCGGTGAGCAAACAAAGAAAAAGTTAATTAAATTGCTTGTATATCCTGTCATGCTAATTTTATTTTTATTGTTGCTATTCTTTGTATTTCGAACGATTTTCTTACCTAATATTGAAAAGATGGTATCAAGTCGCTCGATTGAAGGTGAGAAGACAATTGTGGCGCTATCTAAACTATTACTGCATGTCCCCGATTTGGTGATGGTAACAGCTTCGATTGTAATAGTCAGTTTATTGGTTTTACACTTCTATCTCAAACGCCAGCCCATTCCCCGACGACTATCAATACTATTAAAAATCCCACTTTTTAAAATCTATATTCGACTCTCATGGACAAGACAATTTGCTGCCTATTTAGGAAGTTTGCTGCACAGTGGGTTTTCATTGCAGGCTAGCCTTCAAATTCTAGAAGAACAATCCTTTCAACCGTTTCTACAGCATCTGTCTCTGCGTATTAAAGAAAGGGTAATCTTTGGAGAGTCATTGACTCAAGCCGTACAAATGATGTCTTTTTTTCATAAGGATTTTGCTACCTTCGTAGAACATGGAGAACAGAGTGGCTACTTAGGGAAGGAACTTACATTATACAGCGAACTATTACTGGAAAAACAGGAACAACTATTGCAGAAGGTGCTCGCCTTCATCCAACCAAGCTTCTTTATTGTAATTGCTATATGTATTTTAGCGGCCTATGTCAGTTTACTATTACCAATTTATCATATGATTGATTTAGTTTTGGAGGACTAAGATGAAACATATTAAACAACAAAATGGTTTTACTTTAATCGAAATGCTCATTGTTTTGTTAATCATTTCCATCCTTATTTTAATTACAATTCCAAATGTTACGAAGCACTTCGCTACGATTGATGAGAAGGGCTGTGCTGCCTATATTAATATGGTACAGGGGCAAGTAGAAGCCTATAGAGTGGATTTTATGGCATATCCAACTTTAGAGGATTTAGTGAAAGAAGGCTATTTGAAAGAAAATGAAACAACTTTTCCTAATAAAGAAGAAATAGTTATTACGACTAAGGGAGAGGTACGTTTAGCAAATGTCGGTGCAGGTACGAATGGTTAATGAGAGAACGACAAAATGAATGGGGCTTTACGATCCTCGAAATGCTGATTGTTTTATTTCTTGTTATGAGTTTAACAGCCATTGTTAGCAAATTCTCTTTACAATTAGCGGAGTCAAAGGAATTAGATCGTTTTTTTACTCAAGTTCAACTAGACATTCAGTATATTCAAACCTATAGCATGAACCAGCGACAGTATATCGCGATGAAATTTGAAAGCTCTACAAGGCGCTACGTTATTCAAAAAGATGCTTTTTCCAATTTATATGAACGACCATTCCCTAAAGGAGTCGAATTTTTGCCTGATGAGAGCTCTATTTATACGATTGTTTATAATGTTAATGGCAATGTCAGGTCAGCTGGTACTATCGCGTTTCAAACGCAACAGGGAAAGAAAAAAGTAATCATTACATTAGGGCGAGGGAGAGCGAGAATTGAATGAGTCAGGCTATTCTTTTATTGAAACGATTTTGGCAATGGGCATCTTGATGTTACTTTGCAGCTCCTTATTGCCTATTACCTATACGATGAAAACGAATCTTATGAATAAAAAAATGGAAATGATTGCAGCTGAAACAGCGTATGAGGGCCTGAAATTATTTCAAGCTGTTCAACAAACTGAGGGCACAAGAATTATTGAACAGGTTGAGTATCAATGGGTGTTTAATGGTGAAGAAATTTGTGTTCGTTTTCACAACATACTCAAGCCACGCCAAAAATGTATTTCCCTTACAGGAAATGTCCATGAATAATGAGAAGGGCTATACCTTACTAGAAGCAATGTTTCAATTAATTGTGTTTGTGCTTATTTCTCATCTTTTTGTCCTAATTATGCTGTGGTATGCTGAAATGACCTCAACTATGCAAACGGATGAGCAGTCAAAATGGGAGCTGTTTGTGTATGATTTAAATAAAGGGTTAAAGGATATTTTAACGTTCTCCGTGCGGGATGATCACAAAAGAATCACTTTCCAGACCACAGAATCTATCCATTATATTGATTGCTATCGTAATACCATTCGTGAACAAGTAAATGGAGGACATGTTCCCATGCTAAATGGCATCAATAAATGTCAGTTCACTTATAGCGGAAATATGCTGACGGTAGCGGTGGAAATGCCTAGTGGTATGCAAAAGGAGCGAACCTTCTATGTGCCAATTATTGAAAAATGACAGTGGGGCTATTTTTTTAATCGCAATTGCATTATTATTTCTTGTAACTACTTTTCTTCTTGCGTATTGTATGTCATATGAAATGCAATTTCAAACATATGATGGGCTCGAAAAATTGAATGTTCAAGCTACGATAAATTTATTGGGACAAATTTTGTCAGACAGTGTAGAATCGTAGTTATAAGAAGGTGATTCGAATTGCGAAAAATATATTTAGTTGGTTTTATGGGTAGTGGAAAGAGTGCTTTAGGAAGACGTTTAAGCTTTTTATTAAAGATGCCATATTATGATATGGATCATGAAATAGTGAGACAGCAAGGAATGTCCATCCCGCAGATTTTTGAAAAGTACGGAGAGGCCCATTTTCGAAAAATAGAAACAGAATTTTTGAAAAGTTTCCGCGATGAGGCTTGTATTATTTCTACGGGCGGTGGAGTTGCGATGAATGCTGAAAATCGAAAAATTATGAGACGTAGTGGCTTAGTATTTTTTTTAGATGCTTCGTTTGAGGATATTTATAAACGAGTTCAGCATGATCCTAACAGACCGATCGTACAAAGCTCGACAAAAGAGGAGCTAGAAAGTCTGTATCATTACAGAAGGAAGTTTTATCGTGATGCAGGGCATATTCAGGTCCTGACAGAGGGCAGAACCATTCGTCAAATTTTAGAGTATTTGGTGTTCCAAGTAAAAAGACTTAAAAACGAACGATGAAGGATATAAAGTCTATTAATGTTCGTATTTTATTATCTTTTAAAAAATGATTGCCTTTTCAATGCATTTAATGTTAGGATATAGACAAATAAGTAACTAAATGTTCATTGAATACTAAATAGTACCAAGATGTATCTTGGGCGGATGATTATACGGGGAGAGAGCGTAATTAAACGCCACCGAAGGAGCAAGTAGCAATGGCTATGAATCTCTCAGGTAAAAGGACTCGTATAAGACGCAACTCTGGAGAGAGCTGTAGTATAACAATAGCAGCCACCAAAGGGGAAAGCCGACTAATTGGCAGTATCAACCATGCGAGTTAGTCTGGTGTAACTTTCAGGTGCAAGGACAGAGAATCCCGAAAAGGGGTTCGTCTGTCTTTTTTTATGTCTTTAGGTACGCCGTGAACCTTATTACTTTGCTAAGTCATGATTGTACCCATACAAAAAGCAGACGAACTACTACCAGTAAAAATGTAACTAACAATAAGGGGGCAAAAAAGAATGACGAATGAATTAAAACGTACACCTCTATTTGAAGAATATGCGAAATACGGTGCTAAGACGGTTGACTTCGGTGGATGGGAATTACCAGTTCAATTCTCCTCTATTAAAGATGAACATGATGCAGTACGTAATCGTGCGGGATTATTTGATGTATCCCATATGGGTGAAATTTTAGTAACCGGTCCCGATACATTAGATTTTTTACAAAATCTTTTATCCAATGATGTTTCAAAAATAGCTACTGGTCAGGCACAATACACAGCAATGTGTTATGAGGACGGCGGTGTTGTCGATGATTTACTAACGTATAAGCTAGCAGATCAACACTATTTATTATGCGTGAATGCAGCAAATATCGAAAAAGACTATGATTGGATGCTGGAAAATCAACATCAATATGATGTGACGATTGACAATCAATCGGAAGCCTATGCACAAATTGCCCTACAAGGACCTTTAGCAGAGGAAGTTCTTCAATCCCTAACTTCAACTGATGTAAGTGCCATTAAATTTTTCCGATTCCAAGAGAATGTAGAAGTTGCAGGACATAAAGTGTTAGTTTCTCGTAGTGGATACACAGGAGAAGATGGCTTCGAATTATATGGAGCACCAGAAGATATTAAAGCGCTATGGGGTAAAATTTTGGATGCTGGTCAAGACAAAGGTGTTGTTCCTGCAGGTCTAGGATGTCGAGATACACTACGTTTTGAAGCGGGTCTGCCACTTTACGGTCAAGAATTATCAGCAACCATTTCTCCTCTAGAAGCAGGTATTGGCTTTGCTGTGAAATTAAATAAAGAAGATTTTATTGGTCATGATGCATTAGTAGCTCAGAAGGAAAATGGTCTTCCACGCAAACTAGTCGGCATTGAAATGATCGATAAAGGGATTCCACGCCATGGCTATAAAGTATTTAAAGATGGTCAGGAAATTGGTGAAGTTACAACAGGAACACAGCTTCCTTCCTCAAAACGTAATGTTGGTCACGCGTTAATTGACAGTCAATTCACAACTATCGGAAATGAATTAGAAATTGAAATCCGTGGTAAGCAACTAAAAGTAATTACAGTTGAAACACCGTTTTACAAGCGTTCAAAATAATAGCTGAAAAGAGGGACCTACATTTATGAAACATCGTTATTTACCAATGACGGAGCAAGATCAAAAAGAAATGTTAGACGTAATCGGTGTATCCTCAGTTGATGAATTATTCGAGGATATTCCAGAGAAAGTACGTTTTAAAGGACTTTATGACATCAAGGCAGCAAAATCGGAATCTGCTTTATTAAAAGAGTTAACGGCACTTGCTGGTAAAAACAAAGACACAAATGCGAATGCATCGTTTTTAGGTGCAGGCGTTTATAACCACTACAAGCCCGTGATCGTGGATCATGTTATTTCTCGCTCAGAGTTTTATACAGCTTATACACCCTATCAACCTGAAATTTCACAAGGTGAGCTTCAAGCTATTTTTGAATTCCAAACAATGATTGCAGAGCTTACGGGTATGGATCTTGCTAACTCTTCTATGTATGACGGTGGTACAGCATTGGCTGAAGCAGGAATGTTGGCAGCTGGACATACACGTCGTAAGAAAATTTTAGTCTCTGAAACGGTACACCCAGAATATCGTGATGTTGTGGCTACATATGCCTATGGTCAATCTATAGAAATCGTTACAATTCCACATAAAGATGGTGTGACTGATATTGCAGCTTTAAAAGAGCTAATTGACGACAATACGGCAGCAGTTATTGCTCAATATCCAAACTTCTTTGGTCAAGTTGAGGATATTCAAGTAATTGGTGATATTGCGCATGAAGCAAAAAGCTTATTCGTAGTATCGTCTAACCCACTTGCCCTAGGTATTTTAACTCCTCCAGGTAAACTAGGAGCTGATATTTGTGTAGGTGATGCACAAGTTTTCGGTATCTCTGAAGCATTTGGTGGTCCACACTGTGGTTTCTTTGCAGTGACAACTAAATTAATGCGTAAGGTGCCAGGTCGTCTTGTTGGTGAAACAGTAGATGGTGAAGGACGTCGTGGTTATGTATTAACACTACAAGCACGTGAACAACATATCCGTCGCGATAAAGCCACTTCTAATATTTGTTCGAACCAAGCACTTCTTGCGCTTGCAGCTTCTGTAGCGATGACAGCTCTAGGGAAACAAGGTATTCGCGAAATGGCTACACAAAATATTGCGAAAACACGTTATGCAAAAAATGCCTTTGAAGCAGCAGGCTTTACAGTAGCATTCCAAGGTGCACATTTTAATGAAATCGTAGTGAAAACAAATAAATGTATGAAGGAAATCAATAAAGGCTTAATTGAAAAAGGTATTATTGGTGGATATCCTTTAGGTCAAAATTATGACTCTCTTAAAAATCATGTGCTAATTGCTGTGACTGAATTACGCACAAAAGAAGAAATTGATGCACTAGTTGCAGAAATGGGGGCTCTTCATGCATAACGAAAATCAAACACTCATTTTTGAAATTTCAAAAGAAGGTCGCGTTGGCTATAGTTTAGAAGCGCTTGATGTACCTGAAGTAGATCTAGCAGATATACTACCTGCTAATTTAGTACGTACAGAGGCAGCAGAATTACCTGAAGTATCTGAGCTTGATATCATGCGTCACTACACAGCACTTTCTCGTAGAAATCATGGTGTAGACTCTGGCTTCTACCCACTTGGCTCTTGTACGATGAAGTATAATCCAAAAATTAATGAAGCGGTAGCTCGTCTTTCTGGCTTTGCCAATGTGCACCCACTACAAGATGAGTCAACAGCACAAGGTGCTATGGAGCTTCTTTATGATCTTCAAACGTCATTAGTAGAAATTACTGGTATGGATGAAGTGACATTACAGCCAGCAGCAGGGGCACATGGAGAGTGGACAGCATTAATGATGATCCGCGCTTTCCATGAAGCAAATGGAGAAGGTCACCGTAACAAAGTTATCGTTCCTGACTCTGCTCACGGAACTAACCCAGCTTCAGCAACAGTAGCAGGCTTTGAAACAATTACAGTTAAATCAGATGAAACTGGTTTAGTTGATATTGAAGACCTTCGCAAAGTAGTAGGTCCTGACACGGCTGCCTTAATGTTAACAAACCCGAATACACTTGGTTTATTTGAGGAAAATATCATCGAAATGGCGGAGCTTATCCACTCTGTTGGCGGTAAAGTGTACTATGATGGTGCCAACTTAAATGCTGTTATGAGTAAAGCACGTCCTGGCGATATGGGCTTTGACTGTGTACATTTAAATCTGCATAAAACATTTACAGGTCCACACGGTGGTGGTGGTCCAGGTTCAGGTCCAGTAGGTGTAAAAGCTGATTTAATTCCATACCTACCAAAACCAGTACTTGTAAGAACAGAAGAAGGTGCATACCATTTCGATTACAACCGTCCACAATCTATCGGACGAGTAAAACCATACTATGGTAACTTTGGTATCAATGTCCGTGCCTATACGTACATCCGTACAATGGGTCCGGATGGCCTGAAAGCTGTAACAGAATATGCTGTATTAAATGCCAACTATATGATGCGTCGTTTAGAGCCATTCTACGATCTTCCATATAACCATCACTGTAAACATGAATTTGTTTTATCTGGTCATCGCCAAAAGAAATTAGGCGTTCGTACACTAGATATCGCAAAACGTCTGTTAGACTTTGGCTACCATCCACCAACAACATACTTCCCATTAAATGTGGAAGAGGCGTTAATGATTGAGCCAACAGAAACAGAATCTAAAGAAACATTAGACGCATTCTGCGATGTGATGATTCAAATTGCGAAGGAAGCGGAGGAAAATCCATCCATCGTTCAAGAAGCGCCACATACTACAGTTGTTTCTCGCCTAGACGAAACACGTGCGGCTCGTACACCTGTACTACGTTATCAAAAAGCTTAAAATTGACAAACCGCTCACTTTTTTAGTGGGCGGTTTTTATATGAGTTTTTTGTTATAATTTCCCTTAGATGGATTGTGGAAGGAGGGATTGACATGCAAACAACATCAGCGGAATTGAGTTTACCAACAAACAATCTATTAAATAATACATACAGCATCAAACGGCTTCTTGCTATGAGCAAATTATCATTTGTTTATATCGCTGAATACATAAGCACCGGAGAAGAAATTATCATAAAGGAGTTTTTCCCATTAGAGATAGCTTTACGAGATTTGGATAATAAGTCTGTCATCAATCGTTTACCTTCTACAAAGAGGAAATTTGAGGAATTAAAAGCAAGGTTTTTGAATGAGGCGTTAATGTTACAGTGTCTGAACCATCAACATATTGTTACATATCGACATCATTTTTTTGAAAATGGTTCCATATATATAGTCACAGATTATTATGAAGGGGTTTTATTAGAGCAATATATACAACGATTTTCATTGAGTGAGAGACATCTTCTCTATCAAGATATATTTTTACCCTTAATAGAAGCGATTACTTATTTACATGGAAAGGGAATCATACATCGGGATATAAAACCTAGTAATATTATGATTGATGCTAAGGGACAACCCTATTTATTAGATTTTGGATCTGCCGTTTATTATAAGACAGGGATGAAATATCCGATATTTACTAGTCCAGGCTATTCTCCCCTTGAACAGTATTCCATGCAAGGAGAGCAAGATATTTATACGGATATTTATAGCTTGATGGCAACCTTATACTATGCTTTAACGAATGAAATACCATTAGATATTTCACAGAGGGTAATTGAGGATAAAATTGAAAATGTTAGAAAATATAATGAAAAAGTGAGCATTTTTATGTCATCTACTATTATGTGGGGATTGCGGATAGAGACTAAAAAAAGATGTTCTTCCCTAAAATTTATTAAATACATGATTATTATTGAAATAAAGTTCAAATGTAAAAAGAACTATTTTAAGTTATTTGATTCTAAATGACCAAATTTACTATTCGTTTCATACTATTTATCCATTTTAACTATATATTGTAACTTTTAAAAAACAGCTTATGACCTAAGGTATTTAGGACAATAAGCTGTTTTTTTTATAAAAAAATATTATAAAAGCCATAAATTGTCTATAAAATATCATAATTATTACCATGTAATATTTTTACTAAACAACCCTATAAATGTTTTTGATGACAATATATTCTATAGAAAATATTGACATTGATTTTAGATATTGTATAGTTACCTTTGTGATACATTAATCATTCGTTAAGTTTGTATGAAAGATGCATAAAGTTGGACAGCGATTCTTATAAATTAATTTCAATTTCACTACATAGCTTTGTTTATTGTTGGTATATTTTTACTACTATGTTTTATTGTTCTATATTACTTTGTGAATGACTGTGAGAATAGATTCATAAAACAATAGCATTTGAAGTGGTTGTACAATATCCAACGCTGTAATCCTTTTGCTCTTATCTTTCATTTACTTACTAATGTTTATGACAACTCGAATTCGTTTTAAAGGAGGGATGGCTGTAGAATTATACAGCCAAATGAATGGAGATTATTAATCAAACAAACCGAACTATGCTCTTTGAAGAAATAAATCCTGAGAAATTGGATTTAATTACGCTCGTTGGAGATGTCAAAGGAATTGATAGTCTAAGTGATGAAAAAATTAAAGAAATTAATCAAAGTCTTCTTGTAAAAAGTTTCGATGAATTTTTAGATAAGTTTTCTCCCACGGTTTACTCATTTTACAATGCCGCAAATCAAAAAGTCATGTATACCTTAAAAAAGCCAGAAGGAATTCAAGATGATTGTATTTCTGAAATAGCAATTGACCAAAATAATGATTTTTTAAAAATGCTATTTACGCTCATTGATACAAAAAGAAGTCAAGGAATTGCCAATGTAGATTTTAAATTTGAAAATTTACTTGATATGATTTCTCCTAAAAAAGTCATGGATGACATTCGTCAAGTACGTAAAGAGATTCATTACCTGTATGGTGAATATGACAAGCTAGATGAAGGCGACCCTAAGAAATTAGATACAGGTGACAAGCTTAATCTTATGTTTGAAGTAGCTAGTAGAAACTATAACAATGTGATGGCGATGTTACCGTTAGCAATTGAGGATATTAAAACAAGATTATTATTGGGTGCTAGTCAAGATGAAGGAGAATCTGAAAAGTTACAAATAGGTACTCTTTCAATTGGTGACAATGGTGAATTAAAAATCATTGAGGCACCACAAACAAATAGTGCAGAATTAATGGTCATTGAGGAAAATAGTAATTATGGCTTAAGTACTGTATTTGAGGAAGATTACGAAGCGATAACTGAATCACCATCTTCTTATGTGAAAGATTTAGTCGTCAGAACATTCTCGCCGCTTCCAGCAATTAAAGCTGAATTTGATGTAGAAACAGAAGTTCAAAACTACAATACATATCTTGAATTCTATAAGGATGCAAAGGATGAATTTGTCAAAACGGTTAAACCTTTAGTTGAAAAATTATTAGGGATCAAAATGTATTTTGATCAATATGCAACTAAAAACAAAGGTATGCAACCTTCATTAATCGTCACTAACACGAAGTTAGATATGCTGGTAAAAAGTAATAACCTACCGAGATTACGTACTTACTTAAACACTGTGAACTCGAAAAACGACTTTACAGATACGGTATGGTATGGAATTGTACCAGCCCTTGAACTTGAAGCATCTGGAAAAATGAAAGTGAGTCGATCTAGATTCAAAGGAAACGATAAAGTGACCAAGCAAGAGGGTAATACGATGGAATCACTATCCATTCTCTTGGACACTATAAAAGATTACAAGGTGCAAATTTTCTTTAACTTTATGGCTGAAGAAGAAACAACCTTCAATGGGATTGCAACAGCTGGTATTGATCGTCTAATCGATAAATGCTCTGTACTAGTTAGAAAGGATTATAGCGAGTTTGCTATACCATGTTTACCAAACTTTACGATTATTCCTAAAGATAAATCAGGAGTCGTGATTGATACACGTATGCATACTACTGAAAATGGAGCACGTTTATCAAAAGAGAAAGAAGATATTTTAAAACTATGGATTGAAGGCGTTTATGTGGATGCTAGCTATGTTGCAGCAGGTATCGTATCGGCCTATCAATGTCCAGAGTATTTAAAAGAATCATTTAGAAATGTAAAACGAAATTATCCGGGAGTTCGATTCGATATTGAAGCCGGAGATAATTCACTACGAGCAGTAACAACTATGGCAAAAGAGATTTCTGGTTTTACGAATAATATTAAGGATGCTATCAATAGCAGAAGCTTTGGTTTTGTATTCTCTTCTGAAAATGCTCAACTACAGGATAAAGATATTAGACGTATAACTGTCTATAAAGCAAGAAGCCTAGCAATGGAAGAGGATGGGTTTGATTCAATCTACAAAACTCAAGTTAGTACGTATATTGAAAGAATCCTTCGTTTCCAATCAGGAGACTTTAAACATGAAAATATTGTTCGTTTCTTTAGTAATAATCCAAGCAGTCAAAAAAGTAAGTGGCTAAATGATAAAGGACATGTAAACTCTATTATCCATGATGGAGACGATATCGGTTACATCATTGATGAGAAAACAAGTCTATGTCAAATTGATCTTGTGTTTAATGGGAATGTCAAAAATCTTGAAGTCACTATTACTAAAGGGACAAGCGCTGTTAAAGCCTAACAATTTATTTATTTCAATCATTACAAATTTACGTAGGATGTTTAAGATTTATTAAATAATAAATCTTTTAACATAAATATGAATCGACTAACATCATCCAGATGAAAAATTACATATTTCACAATGCTTGTTTTAACACGTTGCTCTGTGAAATGAGATAGCTATGCTTAAACTTAATTCATCAAAGAAGATGGGAGTCATTCAACACAAATTAGGAGGAACTAAAAATGGGTTTTGTATTAAAAGTAGAAGGATCAGAAGCAATTGAATTAGGGTTAGAAAGCATTATGACTGTCGAGTATGAGACAGATACGCCAAACGATTCTAATGCCCGCTCTACAGATGTTGGAGCAACTTTAAAGGTAAAAGGTAAAATTCTAACTGCTACTGATGGTGATAATTCTGATGATACGATGAAATTAGGATTATGGTCATTAGTACCTGCTGAAAAGGCAGATTGTTACCGTAAAGTAACACTAGAGGTTATCTCAGCGGATCAAGTAGTAAGAAAAATTCACTTCCCAAATGCTTTTGTTGTGGATTATACAGAAAGATATGGTGATACAGAAGGTATTGGTGAATTCTACTTATTCATTAAACAAAAGAAAGACAAAACAGACTTGGCAAAAATCGAGGGTGGCTACGCTGTCTAAGGTTGTAGCTTGATAAAACTCTTCTAATTATCTAAGGAACTTATTTAGTTCCTTAGATAATTTTTAATAATCCTAAATTGGGGTTGAAAAGATGAAAACACATTATGAAATTTTAGGTGTTAGTAGAAATGCCACACAAGATCAAATAAAGCTCGCTTATCGGAAGCTATCCAAAAAGCACCATCCTGATGTAAGTGGGGGAAACAAAGAATCAGAAGAAATTTTCTTGAAAGCTACAGAAGCCTATAAAGTACTGAAAGATCCGGCATTGAGAGAGCCCTATGATGCTAGTCTCGATGATCCAGGTACAGGCTGGCAATCAAAGCAAACGGATGAAAGACATTCTAATGGACATCAATCTCCAGACAAAAAACCAGATTTTAATATAAATAATATTGAAAAAAACTTTGAACACTTTTTTGGCTTCAATCCGAAAACAAAAGAAATGTCCTCAACTCTACATAAAAATGCGAAGAAAAATCCCCTTGACACAACGGATTTATTTGAGCGCTTTTTTAATAAATAATCAAATGGTAAAAAGTGAGGAAGTGTGATTACATGTATGATCAATATCCAACTGAAGCTTACAGTGAAAATGCAAGAAAAAAAATGCTTATAAAAATTATCGATATCATTATTGTCACCATTGCCTTCTTTTTCATTTTATATGTTTTTGTTATGAATCAGGAGGTTCTTTTAAAATTTGTTATTGGCACAGTAATGGTCATTCTTGCTATTATTTATGGTTCTCTCAAATACGAGGCGAAAGCAATTACTCAAACTATGACAAATAAGGACATTTCTAAGCTTGTTCTCCTTAATGAAAGTGGGATGGAAGTGGATGAATGGGAGCTTGGTGATCAAATTTCATTACTTATAGGAAAAAGCTCAGCTGAATATAAGGCAGATATTGATTTAAGTGGAACAGAATATGAATCTCTTGTTAATTATGAACATGCGGTCCTCAACTGTGTAGCTGGTATTTGGTATGTAGAGGATATTGATTCTGTTAATGGTGTAGGTTTAAAAAAGGCGCATAAGCGTGTGAAAAATAGATTAAAACAAGAGATTCCATACCCACTAGGTAATGGAGATACGATATACATAGCAAATACGCGAATTTTGGTGAAATAGAGAAAAAATTCGCAACATAGATGGGGGATTTTGGAATGAGTTTAATTAGATGTACAAATGGTCATATGTTTAGTTCAAGGAGACATCGTAATATTTGCCCGTACTGTAATGTTATGGTGGAGCAGGAGCAAAGACAAAATAGTCCATCCACACCTGTCGCTGAAGCAGATGATAAAACATTACCTTATTTAGGAGAAATGGATGGGATTGATCCTGTTACAGGATGGTTGGTTTGTATTGAAGGACCACAAATGGGGAGAGATTATCGGATCTTATCGGAAAAGAATTTTATCGGTAGGGCAGAAGACATGCATATTCGAATTGCTGGAGACAATTCCATCTCTAAACGTAATCATGCAGTCATTGTATATGATCCTAAAAAACGGAATTTTTACTTGCTACCTGGAGATGCGTCAGGACTAGCCTATCTAAATAATGAAGCGGTTTATACACCAACTGAATTAGCAGCCTATGATGTTATTCAGTTAGGGAGAAGTATGTTTTTATTTATTCCACTTTGTGGCGTCCACTTTGAATGGGAAAACAATCAAAGTGAGGAATGATGACGAATGGACCATAAGCTAGTACCTTACATAATTGCATTAATTTTTATTGTTGTACTTATTTTTTTACTTATCATACGAGGTATCCTTGCTCAAAAAATGGAAAAAGGGAAAATTTACATCGGCAATGGTCAAACGATAGGAAGGCGGGATGAACAGGATGATTATTTCTCAACTGCTGAGACGGCACATGGCACAATGGCGGTGCTTGCAGATGGGATTAGTGGGTTAGCCAATGGTCGCATGGCCAGTACGATCGCAGTGACCACATTTATAGAAGAATTTAAAAAGCTTGGTAGCCTCAATCAGCTACAAGATTTTTTAAAGAAAGCAGCTATGTCTAGTAATCATATGATTGTAGAAAACTTGAATGGCTCCAATGGAGGAACAACATTAGTCACTGCCATTATTGATAACGATGGCTACCTACATTGGGGTGCGGTAGGTGATAGTGTTATCACGATTTTTAGAAACGGTGAATTTTTAGGGATTAACCAAAAACATATTTTTGAATCGGTATTAACTGAACGTTATATTGCGGGTGAAATTTCGCAACTTGAAGTGCAGGAAAATCCGTTGAAAAAGCGATTAATAAATTATTTGGGATATGCAGGCTTTAAAAATCTAGATACCGGAAATAATCCTATTCAACTACATAAAGGAGACAAGGTTTGCCTATTTAGTGATGGAATCTATGATGCTTTAACAGAGGTTGAAATGGAAAAAATCCTCTCTCAGCAAGCTCCACCCTATGATTTAGCACAAAACATTATAAAAGCCGTTGAACAAAAACGCCTAAAGAATCAAGACAATGCGACCATCTTGATTTTGGAAAAAATATGGTGACGGTGGAATAGAGAAGGAGGAGACTTATGAGAAAGGAAAATTGTGACTTTAAAACTAGTTTTCTATCTGAAGCCGGGTCCTTTCTGCAAAATAAAGACTACTTTGCGTATACAGAACTTGATGATGTTGCTTGTTGGGTAGCCATAAAGGGCTTAGATGCGGATCAGGAAATTAGCAGTGCCGAGCTTGCGGTAAAGGCTATTTTGGAACGTTTTATGGAAAAACCAACTATGTCGAGAAGAAGTATCAAAAAATATCTCAAGCATGCACAAAATATACTTCAAGCGCAAAGTTTACGTGTAAGGTTGAAGGCTAGTGTTGTCATAGTTGTTTCAGATTACTCAAAGATGATTGTGGCAGTAGCGGGAAATTCACGACTGTATCATTTCCGTAATGGCACATTAACCTACAAAAGCACAGACCAAAGTTTAGCACAGGAAATTGTCAACAATCGAAATCGATCCTTAGATATTAGCCAGCATGAAGAGAGAGGGAATTTGCTAAATTATCTTGGGAAGCCAAATGATTTTCAACCATTTGTGTCTAAGAAAATGAAGCTCATGGATGGGGATGCCTTATTACTTTGTACGGCAGGATTCTGGGAGGATGTTAGTGAGATTGAGATGGCCGATGCACTTGAAGGTGTAAAGGATTCAGAACAATATACCGATTTATTGGAAGAAATTTTGTTAAGTAGACAAAGAAAAGTGGTAGAAAACTATACGGTTGCTGCAGTATTTGTTAATAAAGTTTATCAGGAAACAAATAAAAACAAGAAAAAGTATATAAAAATGATTGCTGCTGCATTAGTAGTAGCGTTGGTTGTAGGTGGTAGCACCATTTTTTATCAAGCAAAACAAGCTAAAAAAATTGCTGAGCTATCAGTAGAAATGAAGGATCATGAAAAGAGCGGCAATCAATATTTTCAGGATGGAAATTATGATGAAGCGCTTCTTGCATATAGTGAGGGCCGAAATGCGGCAAAGAAATTGAAAGATCCTATACATAGAAATTTACTAGCTAGAAAATTAAGAGTGACACAACTGCTTATCAATGGGGATCAATCAGCGGAAACTGGAAAATTTGCTGAGGCGTTGGAACACTATGAAAAAGCAAAAAAAGAAGGAAAGCTCATTAATGGATTCGGCAAGGGAGAGGTAGTGCAAAGAATTGAAAATATGGATTCCATCGTTGAGATTGTTGACGCCATCAAGGATGCTGATTTTCGCTTTGAGGCTGAGGATTATAATGGTGCTTTAGCCATCTACCAAAAGGCTAGAAAAAAAGCACTGGCTATTTCTTTTACTGGCGAGCCACAGATTAAAACAAAAATAGAGGACACAGAGGAGAAAATAAAAGAATTAGAAAAGACCCAAAAAGAATTAAAGGCAGAAGGATTAGAAAAGAATGGCGATCAGAGCTATGCTCGTCAGGAATACGCAAAAGCAATAGAATCCTATACGCTTGCTCAAGAAATTTATCAGGAAACAGAATTATTGGCAAAGGTTTTAGGGCTAGAGAGAAAAATTATGAATGTAAATGATAAATTGAATCCTATTCCACAAGGACAAGCACCGGAAAATGCTATCCCGAACGAGGCAGACTTACCAATTGATGAAGCACCAGATGCAAGTTAGCATTCAAATTTTAGGCTTATGAAAGAAGGAAAGTAAATTGTTAAAAGAGCTTATGTTCGAACGTTTACGAAAAATAGAAGATTTAGAGCAACGTCAATTACTAAAGGATATTGTAAGTGGTGTCTTTGTAAATCTTATCGACTATCAAGAGGATATGAACCGCAAGCTTGAGGAGCGTATTTTCAATGAGATGGATGATATAGAGAATAAATACGATATCTATGCAACATTGCTTCCTAGGGAGGATGTCGATCCCATCCATGATTGTTTATTTCCAATATGTCCAACAGATGTAGAGGAGAAAAAAATATACACGGATAAGCTTCTTGGGTCCATTAAAAAGCATGAACCGGCGATGCTCATGACTATATTTTTAGCGTGTAATTCGGATGTGATTCAACATTTACTTGCACAGCCAAGAATATTTAGAGGTAGTTTAAAGACGTCTGAGGGTCAGGTTGAGATTCAAGTTGGCTTGATAAAGAATAATCGTTATGTAAAGGAAATCGAAAAGCTGTACTCTATTTTTCAAATAAATGGCCTTCCTTGGAAAACGATTAATCATCCATTTGTTCATAAATTTCTGGATGTCATCGTTGTAGACTGTCCGCCGTTACATGAAGATGTGGAAATAGAAGAAGTGACGATTGATTTAGAGGAATATGAGCAATACAAACGATTGAACATGGTGCCCCTTTGGAATATTCAACCCCATGTGGTGAAGAATAGTGGTTTTCCATTCCCGGCTATAGATAGAGTCAATTTTGAGCATGTCTTATCATTACGAAAAACGGGTAACCAACATGGCTATGTCATTGATACGGAAGAGGAAAATGTTAGGTATGTAAAACGTTCAGACCATGAACTGACAATTGTATCGCCACTAGAGCAATCGGGGGAATGGCGATTATTAAAAATAGCTAAAGTAGAGCAGGAACAAATTGGCAAATTAAATTTTGCGCTAGTTTCAAATAGACGTAATGACTATTTTATGCACAAGCTTTCTTATAAAAATAATCAAAACGTTTCTACAAAAGGTGAAATTATTCGACTGATAAATTCCTTTGAGGCAGCAAATATGCTTGAACTAGTAAAAATTGATGTTTTCGAGGAATACGAACCAGTAGGTAGTCATAACCTTGTTCAACCATTTTTAATGGATAGACAAGAAGGCAACAGTTATAAAAAAACAATGCTATTGCAATTCATAGCAAAGCAAGATAGAGACTTTATTGCGAATGATGTATTAAGCTTCCTTATTGCTGAAATACAAAGACATTTTATGGAATATAAATGTGTGGGTAAATGGCTATGAATTACATTTGGGATTTACTAATTAAAACAGAAGATGAAGGCTTTCAAACAAAGGATATTTACTTTCACCTAGCTAAAATCTATTCACCGTATATGGAGCTTAGTCCACAGCTATTAAATTCACAGGTAGTAGAGCAGCATGTTGAAGTAAATCCTTATTATCGTTATTTTCAGATCTTTAAAGACCTGTTTCATCCTGATCATACATCAGATCAAGAGTTTAGAGACTGCCTATTAGATATAACCTTACACTTTTTAGCTGAGATTGATCGCATGCAAGGTATGAATAAAAAAGAATTTTATATTCGTTTTATCCTGAGGGATATTCAGGCAAATGTATTTGGAAAACGGGTTCGCGATCATATTAAGCTTTTTTCTAAAAAGGAACAAGAAATTGTGGCATTAAACATGCTTAGACTCTATCAAACAGGCGAGGAAATATACCTGATCAAAGACACGCTGATAAATATTTTTAATAATTGTTTCATTTATGTTAAGTCCGAGGAAAAAGATGAGTTACTTCTTTACATTCAGCAAAAAAAGACAGAAAAAAATAGTAAAAAGGTTGAGCTCATTCAAGAGATTTTTCTGCCAGTTGGCTACCATATAGAAGTTTATTGGCAATACCATTTTGGCATTATGGGGATAGAACAGACTATGATGCTAGATCGAATAGCTCTTTATTAAAGAGAGCAAGGGAGGGCTATAGGTGACGACCAAATACTCGTATAAATTGAATTTGAATAAGCGTTATTCAGAAAAAAAATATATGACCTATACACGTGTAGAGCTAATGGAAATGACAACCTTTCAGCTTAGAAATATTTGTTATAAGGAAAAGCTCATTACAGGTTTAATTAATACGCTGACAAGGGACGAATTAATTGAAAAGATTGTAAGATATCGTGGGGCTGAGGAACATCTTCTCATAAAAGAGAACCAAGATGGGGGCTTTGAAAGAGTAGAAGAGGCTTTGCAAAAATATTTAAAGACGCCGCTTTCTGATAATGGGGATATTAAAATCCCCGCCAAAATGAATGTCTATAAAGGTATGAAAATAGATAAACCCGATCAATATGTAGTTGAAACAGGTGGGTTTCTAGTGGAATCCAATGTATTACTTGTGAATGAGCAGCTAGAGTTATGTGGAATTTTAAATATTGTAAAGGATGATGAAAGACCACAAAGTTATTATTTAACTGCGGATCAAGCACTTGGCATACGTGAGACAAAAAATAAAAACTATAGCTTTATCTTTTTACGGAAGCAAGATTCCGAGTATATGTATAAAACGTACTATCAGGAAATCCCGCTACCACCAACAAATTTACATTACTACAAAGTACCGATACCAGATTTAGAGATGAAGCAATTAGAAACTACAAATGCTATCCTTGCGATTGATTTTGGTACAACAAATACAACAGCCGGTGTTTTTTTGGATAGTGATTATGTCGCATCTCCTTGTAGCCATGACCTTTTAAACAAGAGGATTGAACTGAATAGCATTAATTTTGTACAATTCCCAGACGCACTTCATCAAAACGAATGGATTGAAGTAGTGCCCACAGTGCTTTCAGTAGCAGATTGCTCGAACACAGAGCATGTAAGCTACCATTTTGGCTATGAAGCGCTTAAAGTGATGAAAAAAAATAGTTATACCTCCTTGGCTACTAAATTTCAGGGAATCAAGCGTTGGGTTAGTAATTATGCAAAATTAGAAGAAGTGATGGATGCAAATGGCAATACAGCACTTGTCCCGCGTAGTCAAATCATAAGAGAATTTTTACTTTATATCATACGTATGGCTGAGCACCAATTTAAGTGTCGATTTAAACATTTGCATATTTCAAGTCCTGTCAAGCTGAAAACTCAATTTTTAGATATGTTTCAGGCCATATTACCTGAATATCAAATTGAAACAGAGCATGCTCTTGATGAAGGAATGTCCGTTTTATATAACACGATCGCCAATCAAATAGAGAATCAAAGCTTTATGGATAGTAAGGAATACAAAGCACTTGTTATTGATTGTGGTGGGGGAACGACAGACCTCTCTTCCTGTAAGTTTCGCATAGAGGACGGCCACATTTCCTACAAAATTGATATTCATACAACCTATGAAAATGGTGATACCAATTTTGGAGGTAATAATATTACATATCGCATCTTCCAATTTATGAAAATTGTTTTTGCGAACTATTATAGCCGAGGGAAAAATGCGTATGACATTGATGCGTTAATTGATATCCCCGGAAAAGATATTTACCGATATGTAGATGATTATGGCGTAGAGGCCGTCTACCAGCAATTCGAAAAAGCATTTGAGGATGCTGAATCTATCATTCCTACACGCTTTAAGGAATATGAAAATCGGACACGTGATGAGTATCTAAGAGTTCGCAATAATCATTATTTTTTATGGGAAATGGCAGAGGAAATGAAGAAGGAATTTTTCCGCAAAACGGGTATTTTGAGAAGCCGCTTTTATTCCGAAAGCGATACACAGCAGGATAGTGATTTGAATATCACAACAGTAGATCGCTGGTGCTTATCACTATTAGAGCATCATCAATTTAAAGATGTTTACGATTATCCAAATGTTTTTTTCAATATTAAAGAAATCAATCATCTTATAAAAGCAGATATTTATGATATTGTACGCGAATTTTTAGAGGAGTTTTATGAAAGTGGCATGCTTGGTGAATATTCCATTATTAAGCTGACTGGACAATCCTGTAAAATTGATGCCTTCCGAGAGGCTTTAAAAGAATTTGTGCCAGGCCGTAGCATTGAGTTTAGGCAAAAGGCTGAAAATGTAGGAAAAGTGCCAGAATTAAAGCTTGCCTGCTTAAGAGGAGCATTGCGTTACTTAAATGCGAAAAAAATTGGCATGATTGAAACGACCGTTACGAATAATGCTCCTATAGTACCTTATTCTGTTAGTGCATTTACACATAACAGGCAAGAAAAACTTCTTATCAGTAGCTTAGAACGATTGAATCAAATTCATGGAACTATTTCACGCCCATGGGGAGTCACAGAGGTCGAATTTTTCCTAACTGGAAGTGATCATCAGACAACCCAAAAGTACACCTATTTCAATAGGCAGGAAAATTTTGTTCCAGTGCTTTATGAGAGTATTGTGTCGTTCTATTCCAATAAAATTCCACAGGACGAGACTGATTCAATAGCCAATGGTGAAGTGAAATTTTTCGTCTTCGCAGGAGAGGATCATTGGGGCTTCCATGTAGTACCAGTGGCTAGGAAAGAGGAGCAGCTGTTTATTGGCAGCAAGGAATTCTTTGCCTTTGAAACAGATCTATCAGAGTTAGATTTCTTTGATGGATTAAAGTAAGTAGGCATCTGCTAAAAAATAAAAGAGGAGAATAACAGATGTTTACGAATCAATATCCACATTTTCAAAAAGGAAGAATTTTAAAGCTGGAAATGCTAGAGAATCTGCGGGATTTCCCGAGGGAATTTTTAGATCTCTATTTCGAGGAATACTCAAACGGCATTATAGCGGGTTGTCATATTCATGTAACAGATACAAGCATTATTCTGACCAAGGGCATCATGAAACATAATAAAAGACTCTATATGCTACATAGGAGCTATGAGCTTCCCTATGAAGCAACGGGCAATGAAATGATAGTAAAAGTACGTTTTGCTGAAGAGGTAAATCATTTAGATTTCACCCAATTTACAACGACCATTGTTCTTGATAACTCCATGTATCTTGCCGCAAATGAAATGGAAATAGTACGTTTTAAATTAAAAGTAGGCGCAAAACTGCGATCAGAGCCCATTGATTTCTCGGATTATACCACTGAATACAATACCGTTAATTATCTCCACTGTGAATATGCAGGTGTACAAAAAAGTACCTATCATCCTAAGGTTTTACAGTGTTTTGCGAAGGAATTATTAAAAAGTCGTCCAACCAATACTTATGACATAATATTTGCCTTAGCGTGTTTAGATGAAGAACGAGTACAGCGAGATGTCATTGAAATGTACATAAGTAATCGGTTAGAGCTAGAGTTTCAACCATTTTCCAATAGTCAAATTCACAAATATTTAAACCGTATATTAGGTGAAGCCAAAAATGGTGGTCGTGGAACTGGGGCTAGTCCAATGCCTAGTCCAGGTCGACCAAAGCGAATGATCGTTGATTAGTTGAAAAGTAGTTGATGAAAATACGTTGAAGAAGCGGAAGGTGAGTGGGATGAAATTTTTAGATGAAAAGATTATTGCATTAAGAAATGAAATGAGAGATCAGGAACGACATGAGTTAGCCCAGCAACAAGCGGCATTACAAGTGGAACAGGAGCCTGAACAAGACGAACAGGAAGATCTACAAGAAGTCGATATTTACCAACATGTTATCACCATTGATGATGAAGAAGTACAGGTGATAGAGCAATCATTATTGGATGGCAAAATGAAAATACGAATGCCAAAACTTTTTTCTATTATGTCTGCTGAACTAGCGTCCTTAAAGTACCCATCTGAGCGTAGACCAAACCTAATTTTTACAGATACATCCTCATCAATCAATCTTGCCTTCAATTTGACACCACATCGATTAAACGAGGAGGGAGTCGCTGGATTTCAAGAAAATATGATGGACATCCTTGAACAAGCTCAGCCGTCAGCAGATTGGCTAGATACAGAGGTTCTGACGATCGACGCAAAAACAGTAGCCTTTTTAGAGGTCATTACACCTGCCATTGATGGAGAAATTTTTAATTTAATGTTCTTTGCCTCTGTCGAAGGGCGAGCACTTATTGGCACCTTCAATTGTATGGAGGATGATCTTGACACTTGGCGCCCTATCGCAAGAGCCATGATGGAATCCTTACAATTCACTTCAAGTGAAGAAAAAGGAGGGACATTGCTATGAGTGGTGCAGTGACGGCTTATCATCATATAAAAATATCGCCATTTGAGCTTGTCAGCATTCAAGAGCTCAGCCTTACAAAAAAAATGAACGAACATGCTATGTTACGTTTTACTGGGATTGTGCCTGAAGAGGCGAGAGATACATATGTCGAAATGACCGAGGCACGATCTGCCATTGAAGTAAACCAGCTTAACCACCTCGGTGTCCCTTCTCCATTATTTAAAGGTGTTATTTTAAATGTGAAGGTTACCTCGGTGCGTGGCATCTATTATATCGAAGTCGAAGCGGCTTCTAGTACCCATCAGCTAGATATTAAAAAGAAAAATCGCTCCTATCAGGATAAGGAAATGACCTATAAGGCATTATTCAAACTGTTAAATCCTTTTTACCCGGGTCTAGACATTATTGATGAAGCTACAAAGGGTGCTAAATTAGAAAAGTTTACCCTTCAATATTACGAGACTGATTGGGAATTTTTAAAAAGACTGGCCTCTCGTTTTAATACAGGGCTCGTTCCTGCCGCTACCTTTGACAAGCCAAAGTTCCATTTTGGTGTTCCAGCTGGAAGTGCTAAAGGAAAGCTAGAAGATTATCATTACACGACCAGAAAAAAATTAGCAGACTATCTTGTATATACAGAGAATGGTAATGAAGGTATGGGAGAGCATGATTTCCTTTACTATGAGGTGGAAAGTGACAAGGTCCTTCAGATAGGAGATTACGTTACATTTAATAAACAAACTCTATATATATATGAAGCAAATACGACCATGAAGGATGGCTTGCTGAAGCATTACTATACACTGTCAACGAAAAATGGCATGAAAAAAAGTGAGCTATTTAACACTACTATTTCCGGCTTGTCCTTAGAAGGAAAAGTGTTAGAAGTCGCCAAGGATCATATTAAGGTACATTTAGCCATTGATGACAAGCAGGATAAGGGCAAGGCACATTGGTTCCTTTACTCAACAGGTTATACAGCTGAGGGACATAGTGGCTGGTATTGTATGCCGGAAATCAATGATTTTGTCCACATCTATTTTCCTTCTCACCGTGAGGAAGAGGCGATTGCTAGTACCTCCGTACGAAAAAACTTGGATACAACGGCCACTAATAAGCTAGACGATCCTTCGACGAAATATTACCGGACAGCCTTTGGTAAAGAGATTAAATTAAGTCCAACAGAAATTCTCATTACCGCACAGGATGGCGACATTTTTATTCGTTTAAATGAAGCAAGCGGTATTGAAATTTATAGCAAAAAAGAGATTAAGCTTATATCCGAAGCAGATATTACAGTGAATGCTAGCAAAAAAATTCTTTTGTCTGCAGAAGAGGAAATTTCATTACAATGCAAAGAAAGTAAAATTACTATGAATGGCAGTGTGCAAATTTTTGGAAAAGAAGTAAAAGCCAATTAAAGATGAACAAAAGAGAAAGAAGGAGTCACAAATGCAGGCACAGGAAATTTTACAGCATTTTTATGACACAGAAGTAGAAAAAAGAAGGTTGAACTATCTTTTGCTGCTCGAGGATTTTTTCCAAGCCTCCAAAGATCAACTAGCCGAGGATTTTAGGTCGTCCTTTCAAAAGGTATGTCAGCAACTAGCCCAGCAGCAATCGCTTCACCAGAAAGGACCAATTGCCCATATTACATTTTCGATGCTACGCACAGAGCTATTGGAGAGAAATCCGCACTATTTAGTAGAGGCTACGGATGACGAATGGTTCTTTGACCTACAACCTCTTTTAACTACCTATGATGCTAGCTGGGTGCATCATTATTTAGAGCAATACATCCAAGAGCTAAGTTTGTATAGTAAAACATTTATGGGAGCAATTACGCAAGCAGATATTGATCGCATTAGACTTCAGGACGCCGGTCATTTTCATCAATATTTAATAAGTCTTGCTAGATATGCGCTTCCCGACATCATCAGATGCCCAGAGTATTTAGCACTGGAGCGGGATGTAGCTGTCGAAATCCGTATTGGTGAGTTTATGGATATGAACGAAGTAGTTTATAGCGAGGACTTTTCATCGAAGGATAGTGATGAAATAAAAGCTTGGCTAGAAGAAAAGCTAGAGGATGAATATCCATATGAGGTATTTAATCAATTACGCTTAGCTGACGGAACGTATGAGGGCTTGGATATGCGCTATGCCTTTTTTCAGAAAACCAATTTAACCAACTGTCAAATGCGTGAATGTCTGTTGATAGGCGCCAATTTTCGGGAAAGTCAGCTAATGGACACAGATTTGAGTTTCAGCGCAATCCATGAGGCGGATTTTAGCAATAGTCAGTTACAGGGAGCCAATCTTCAACAGGTACAGGGAGCGAGTGGCTTGCTAGATCGCCAAAAATGGGCATCACCAGGCTATTTACCGCTTCGTTTTACAAATGCGAATTTAGAAGGCGCTAATTTTGAGCTAGCAAATTTACGAGGGGCCAGCTTTATTGGAGCAAATGTAAGGAATACGAATTTTGCAGGGGCCAATTTAGAAAAGGCCATGTTTTCTAAGGAGGCTCAGCAATATTTAAAGCTAGATCCATTCCAGTCAGCAAGTGTCATTTGGAAGTAGACATGATGAAAAAGGAGAAGAGAAATGAACTATTTTATTCTATCTCAGGATGAACGCATCTCAAATGCTGTCGAGCCTGTTGGTATAGCCCAAGTAATAAAAAAAGAGCTACTAACAATTGAAAGAATGGAAGAATTAGAGGAGCTCGAACGCCAATTTCCTGTATTAGAGAAAGGCGAGATGGTGTATACAGATTTGATTGAAAAGCCAATCATGCTCTTTTCTGATGCTGTTAAACAATTAGTGGAAAAATACGAACCATCAATGCCATTCAAAGCGGTTGTTCTCATGGATATGCCTAAAGTAATGCAAACATTATATTGGCTAGTTATTCCTCCAAAAGTTCCTTGTCTCTCTGCTCAAACTGAATTTCATCTGGATGGAACATTAAAAAAGCTAGTAATAGACGAGCACTTAGCAGCCCTTTATCCCATCTTTCAAATTGAGGGAATTAAAGAAAACTATATAGTAGTTAATATTGAATTAGCAGAGAGCATTCTGCGCAGAGATTTTAGGGGAATACGATTACGGAAAATACAAACTGAAGGAAGATGGAACGACATTTTCGCAGTAGGAAAATAGTTTGAAAAGACAAAAAACTAAAGAGGAAATAATTGTTTTCTATATCCATCGTCAACTATGTTTAGTAAAAGTTACAACAGCTTACGTATAGAAAGGATGGTTTTTTGATGTCAGAAGAATTACAGACAAAGGGCGGCGACCAACGGAGCTATGTGGTAGCTGGTGCCAAATTATCCTGCTCACAAGGTGATCAAACAAGTATATTAAAAATGCCAGTCAGCCATGGTGTTTATACGAAAAATAAGGCACAGATGAATACGATGGATTATAAGCCTCATGACAATATTCAACCATTTGGCTTATGCCAAACATTAGCAAATCCAATAGTTGCGGCAGCCACTGCTGACAATAATGGTGTTTTAAAGCCAATGCCCTGTACACCTGTCATCACAATGCCCTGGATTAATGGCAAGAATGATCAATTAATTGAAAATCATCCAGCGTTAATTAGTCAATCTATTAATATGTGTATGTATTGTGGAACGATAAAAGTAGAAGATGATGGACAAGAATAATCCATTGTCCCTTGAAGAAAGAAGGGAATTCATGTGAACACATACGAGGAAGTAATCGGATACGGTGAGCTTGAACTCGTATCCCCCTATGAAGTCCAGACGTTGCATCATCTCACGTTAGCACAGGCAGTGAATGACCACGCAAGGTTAACTATAAAGGGATTCATTCCTGCTGAAAAGAAAGACAGTTGTATGCGACTTGCTAGTCCGTCAGATCGAATAGAGCTATTTCAAAAAAGTAAAGGGCAACGAATACGCACACTTTTTAAAGGACAGGTTACAGAAATGGCTGTACGTATAGTGAGGGGTGTATATCAAATTGAGCTAGAGGCTGTATCATCGACGTTCACCCTAGACTGTAAACAAAAGTACCGATCCTTTCAGCATAATAAAATGACTTATCAGGCAATGATAAAAAAGGTTTTAAAAGACTATGCAGGTGCAGATGTCATTGATACCGTGTCGAAGGCTACTCCTCTCAAGCAGTTTATATTACAATATAAAGAGACGGATTGGCAATTTTTACAACGTATGGCGTCCCATTTTCGGACAGTGCTAATCCCTGCAGTGGATGCGGATAAGCCGAAATTCTGGTTTGGGCTACCTGAAGGACGAATGGAAAAGCTATCAGTGGCAAATTATGAGATTTTAAAGGATCGCTCTAAGTTTTTACATAGTAAGCACAATGACATCGATCAGCCAATAGAGGAGCGGGATACCGTCGCCTATGTGATCGAGTCTAAAAAGACTTTGAAGCTAGGTGATCGTGTGCAGCTCCAAGGCAAGGAGCTTGTCGTAGCCAAATCCATCGCCCGAATGAAGCAAGGCATTCTTACCTATGAGTATCATTTACTGTTCAAAAAAGGCATACGTCAAGATAGACGAAGTATTCCGTTCCTATCAGGTACTGCGATTGAAGGAAAGGTATTAGAGGTCAAAAAGGATCAGGTACAAGTACATCTCAGCATAGATGAGGCACAAAAAAAGGAAGAAGCTACCTGGTTCCCACTGGCTACGCCATATACAGCAGAAGGACATAGTGGTTTTTACAGTCCGCCAGAGGAGGGCGATCATGTTCATCTTACCTTCCCGACACATCGAGAGGAAGCTGCGATTGTTCGCCACAGTGTACGAAAAGGTGGCGGGGCCAACCCGAAAACGGCTGATTCGAAAACGTCTTACTGGGGTACGCCAAAAGGGAAGGACATGAAGCTAGATCCACAATCCGTGACATTTACAGCCAAGGAGGGAGCTGTTTTTCTGCAGCTTCATCAGGACAGCGGCATCACCGTGCATAGTAAGCCCTCCCTGCTAGTCAAAGCGAATGACACGATCACCTTCGCAGGGAAGCGAGTGTCCATGAGTGCAGCCGAATCCATGCGATTCACCTGCGGCTCCAGTAGTATAGTGTTTGACGGCATTACGGATATCCAGGGACAGGCGGTCACGATGGAAGGGTCCATCAAATCCCCTGTATCAGTCGCCTCACAGGAAGAGGAAGCAGACCTCGATTCCGCCTTAGACATGATGGGGATGATCCCTGTTGGTGGGGGTGATGCCTAATGGGTCTATTAGGATTAGCAGGAAGCTTACTGGGGATGATTCCAAAAGTAGGCTCCCCAAGTGGAGCGAAAAAAGGAAAGAGCGGAGGATCGAAAGGGAAGAGCTCCAAGAAATCCTCCAAAAAGAAAAGCTCCACCAAGAAAAAACAAAAGAAATCGAGTAAAAAGAAGAAAAAGAAAAAACGCAAGAAGAAAAAGAAAAAGTGGGGGAAATTCTTTACCAAGGCCCGGAAGCTCTATAATAAAGTAAGTAAAAGTAAAATAGCGAAGCAATTTAAAAAAGTAGTAAAAAGTGCTGTATTAGCAACTAAAAAAGCTTATAAACAAACTGTAAGTAAAACCAAGGAAGTTTATAAACAAACTGCAGCGAAAACAAAAGAGGTCTACCAGCAAACAAAACAAATCGTAAAAGAAGTTAAACAAACAACGAAGGAAATAGCCATTAAAACGAAATCAACTGCCAAAACGGTTGCGAAGGAAATCAAAAATCCAGTTGTTAAGTCATTCAATAGCTTCAAGGAAATTGGTAAAGATTTCAAAGACGGTTTAGATACTAGAAAAGATAAAGCACTTAACTCCCCATATGATTTTGCAAATTATCTTACACTAGGTGCAGTAGATGGCATTTGGTCGGGTGCAAAAAGTAGAAAAGATAAGATGTTCAATTCACCATCTGATTTTTTAAATTACGCAACATCAGGCTTAACGGACATGGTAAAAGGTTCGGTGAACCCGAAAGACCCACTATCGAAAGAGCATTGGTTAGATAGTTTTGGCGTAGCCACGTCAGTGTTGGGAGTTAAAGGGGTGTCTAGTACAAAACCGAATGGAGTAACAAGTGGTAAGACTAATAGCAGCAGTTCGAGTAGTAATAGTAATAAGGGTACTGGTGAAGTTGAAAAACTTCAAAGAGGAAAATATGCAGATCACTTGGATAAACTATATGATAAGTATGGTAAGCTTACATCTGAACAAATTAATCAACGAATTAATTTACGTGGTGAGACAAGGAATGAATTGGAAAGGCAAAAACAAATATATAATGGTGAACCTAATTTTGGTAAAGGTAAAATGGGACCAGCACTTGCAGGAGTATATGATAAAAAAACTGGGGAATATTATCATGCGATAAATACTATCGATGGTACAGTTCCAGAGCTAGTTCCGTTACTTCGTAATCGACTTGACAATATGCCAAAAGAAGTATTTGATTCTTATAGTCAGCGCAGTAAAGGTGCAGGCTCACACGCTGAAGTTTTAGCTGTAAATGAAGCGCTGAAGATGAATCCAAGTGCTAAAATAGAAGATTTGACTGTAAATGTAATAAGAACAGGAATTAATAAGAATATGCCTGGTGGGGTTATGTTCAAATGTTGTCCACATTGTTCGTATTTATTAGATGGATTTGAAGTAATATCGGAGGTGTCTAAAGTTGGAAGATAAAATATTAAGTAGAGAATACGTTATGAAAAATGGTATGATATTTGGAGAAAATTTTGGATATGGAGGAGATGATTATGATTCCTTTATAGTGGAATATGATAAAGATAATAATGAACATCTTTTTACTGGTATAATCTATGACTGTTATGAAAATGGTAATTTAGCTGGCTATTATATGGTTAAGAGTGGGATTAAAGATGGGGAGATGGTTCATTTTTATCCGAATGGACAAGTTAAAGAAATTAAACATTTGGACAAAAATACTTTAGAAGGTAAACAAAAAGAGTTTTATGAAAATGGCGTTTTAAAATTAGTTGAATATAGAGTTTTAGGTAGATTAGTGAGCTTTAAAAAATATGATGTACAAGGCAATATATTAGAAGAAAAGAAAGAATCAATGGAATCTGACCTAACTTAGGTTAAAAAATTGGGTGAATAATGAAAAACGAAGAACTGTTTAAAAGAGAACAAGAAAAATGGATATCTAAGATTTCATTAAAAAATAATTTTGAGTTAGCAGATATTCATATGGTAGCTGGAATTGATATTGCATATTGGACAGAGGGAAAAGTAGATTATGGGGTTTGTTGTATTGTCGTAATAGATTATATTACAAAACAAATCATAGAAGAAGTAGAATATTGGGGAAAAATAGATGTGCCATATATTTCAGGATATCTGGCTTTTCGGGAACTTCCTTTGATAATGGAAGCAACGAAAAAGCTGCAATGTAAACCGGATCTTTATATGTTTGATGGGAATGGCTATCTTCATTATAGGAATATGGGAATTGCTACCCATGCTTCATTTTATTTAAATAAGCCTACGATAGGTGTTGCAAAAAGTTATTTGAAGATAAAAGATACGGATTTCAAAATGCCTAAAAATGAAATGGGTGATTTTACTTATATAGAGGTTGATGGAGATGTATATGGGGCGGTATTGAGAACAAGAAAGGATGTAAAGCCTATTTTTATTTCTTGCGGCAACTGGATCGATTTGGAGACTTCAATAAAAATAACTCTACATTTTGTAGAAAAAAATAGCCGATTACCAATTACGACACGTTATGCAGATTTAGCTACTCATGCGAGTAGAAGAAAATATACTCAATAGATTAATTTTAGTATCTATTTTACTATTAGTTGAGAAAATAGAGGTAGTATGAATAAAGATAGAAAATATATGAACTTAAAGCACTTGATTGTCTATGACAGGCGACAAGTGCTTTTTTGCACGTTTAAATACGTAAGTTGAAAAGAATACAATTATTTAATTAGTGTACTAAGTATTAAATTTTATATAACTATTAGCATACAAGGGGAAGAGCTAGCAATGGAAATAGAGGTTTAGATAGATAGGTTTGTTTTTGATTATAAGGATGTACACATTCGGTATTTTTATATGTTGATATGTTGGAGTGAAGAAAGATAGAGTGAAAATTCAGATTTATTTTGGAAAATAAAAGTTCGGGCTAAATAGCAGATGGCACGAAAGTCGTTATTTATGCGGTCAGAGGCGACAAGGTCAATGCGGCCCGCTATGATTCTAGTGGTGGGCAATGCAGCGAAGGGTATCAGTGAAGGTGTTCAAAACGCTAATAACGGTCTAGTAGGCCGTGTGACCGAAAAAAGTCAACAAGCAAGTAGAGAACGTAAAAAAACAGGTACAACTCAAAAGTAGCCGAAGTAAAACAGCAACTGCGTCAGCTGCGACCACCAGAAATGGAGTTAGCAGGAGCAGATGTAAACGTCAGAGGTATAGAGGATATAGTAGGAAGAAACACAAAAACTCCAAGTCCGAAACCACCTAATACCCAACCATCACAAAATGGCTCGAATAAAAAGCCCGCTGAGGATAAGGGTAACGGGTAAAGGTGTTACTTTTAAAAAGGGTCATGATACACATTTAATCGAAGTAGAGAGCTTGCAAAACCAAACATTGGAATATAAGGTGGTCACAGACTTGAGAACTTTGAGAAGTTTATTTTAGATAACTTTGGTAATCAAGTTAAGGATATTAATCAAGCTGTTACTAAAACGCCTCATCCTGATATTTCAGGAATTTATGAGGTAAAATATAAGCTTCCTGTTTATGATGGATTGAGTAAAGAAAATGGTGGAAAAGGTAACTTTATTGGACAGTGGAAAGAGTATAAGAATCCTAAGACAGTATATGACCCAAAGATTTTTTCTGATGAACAGATATTAAAGTTGGGTAGGGAAGCAATGGAAGAAGGTATTGGTAATAATAGGATAATTTAAGGTGGAGATAGGTCACCAAGTAATATGGTAGAAGGGTATGTCAATGTAAATGGGAAACAATTGAAATTTATGGGCTTTAAAGACAAAAATACAGGTGAGATTTCGAATTTCTTCCCAGTTCTAGATTAAATGTTAAAGGAGTGTTTGTTATGAGTGAGGAAGTTTTTATTATTGAAGAATTTTCAGAAAAAGTTGAGTTGATGCGTCTATATTACAAAATAATAGGTGATAGGAAGTTTATGGAAGCGATTGAAAATTTCAAAAACAAACAAGGTTTTGGGATTGATCTAGTATGTTGTATTTTTGCAAATGAATATCAGCCAGGAGAAGAGGGGTATTTTGGTGAAACTGGTGTTAACTTCAGTATACAACCTCCTATGGCTGAAGTTGAGGAAAATGCTATTGTAGATGAAAATGTATTTTTTCAATATTTAACAGAGGCTGGGGAAGACTATTTAACAAGACGACCTCAAGATCGAACAAGAGTTGAAGTTTCCATAAAAGAACTAAAAGAAATTTTAAATTTATCATAATTTAAGATGGAGAAGAAATAGATATTTCAAGACACATTTACCAGATTTTAGATTAATCAAAAGTACTAGCATATATGTGAGAAAAAGTATTATTTGGGTTAAATGTTAAATTTGGAGTAGGAATAAAATTATTTTTTGAATATTTAACTATCACCTTGATAGGCTAACTATCTTTCAAGGTTTTTTGTTATGGTTAAAACAAACGACTTTAGGAAGACAACCCATATTTACTGTGAGAATTTGTGGTTTACAGTGTAGGTGTTAAATAAAGCTCCCACATTTACAAAATCAATATGTCATGAAGGCAGTACCATCAAGAGTGTTACCCGATGATAAAAAGCGTGAGAAGTAAGCGAGATGACAATTTATTTACAAGAACCACTTATGGATGGCATAAGCAACAAACACACAAGATTAAACAAGCTAAAGGGTTTAAACGTTACACTTGCCATGTGGTAAAAAAGATGTCATACTGTCAATACTAAACTAACTTATAAAACTTGCAAATATTAATAAACTTAGAAAATTTATACACTTAAAGCACTTGATTGTCTATAACAGGCGACAAGTGCTTTTTACATATTTAAATAGGTAAATTGAAAAAATTACGATTATTTAATTAGTGTACTAAGGGTTAAATTCTTTATAAGTGGGAAGAACAGGCTATGGAAATAGAGGTTTCGATAGAGTGAAAATGAAGATTTATATTGGAACATATAGCTATGAACTACACATGCGGAAAAGTGACGATGTATATATTCATCTATATTATAAAACTTTAGAGAAACAGAAGGTCACTTACATACCTTTAGGATTGAGACAAGGCCAGAGCATTAGGCAAAGCCGTAGTAAGTACTGTAACACCTAAAAATATGTTAGATACGCTCCAAGTAGGATTAAATCTTGTAGGGTTAATACCAGGTGTCGGTGAAATAGCCGACGGCGTGAATGGCATTATTTATCTGGCCAGAGGTGACAAGGTCAATGCGGCCCTTTCCTTTGGCGCGATGATTCCGTTTGCGGGCTGGGCGGCAACAGGCGGAAAATTAGTAAATAAAGGTGCCGGGGTAGTTAAGAGTGTCACTGAAGGTGTTCAAAAAGCGCTGAAAGGTCCAGTAGGAAGTGTAGTAGACAAGTCAAAAAGCAAGTAGTGAACGTGAAAACCCAGATACAATCCAAAGTAGCCGAAGTCAAACAGCAACTGCGTCAGATGGTGCGACCACCACAGCGGTATGAGTTAGCAGGAGCAGGTGGAGACGTTAGATACACAGAGGATACAGGAACAGTTGGAAGAAACATAACAACTCCAAGTCCGAAACCGTCTAATACCCAACCATCACAAAATGGCTCGAATAAAAAGCCTGTTGAGGATAAGGGTACGGGTGAAATTGGTACAAGTATACCTAGTAGACTAAAATCAACACCAGAATTGGAAAATCATATAAAATATAGAGAGCTAATAGATTCTAATGGAAAACCACACCCAAATAAAAAAGGAATCGTGGGTGCCACATAACAGCAACGAGTTTTTTAAAAATGATGTTAAAGTTATAAGTGAGAATAAAGTTTATGATGTAAATGGAAGTGAAGTATTAGGGGTTAAGCAGATTCAGTATAGCGTTGCTGAATTGGATGCTAAAACAAGACAACCCACTGGTAACTATAATCAAAAGACTAATAAAAAAACCATATATGATCCAAACGTAATTTCAGATAAAGAATTTATTGAGAGAGGGATAGAAGCTGCTAACAATGCTTTAGCAAAAGAATCAACAGAGGTCTTACCGCGCGTTTGGACTGGAGTTGATTCAAAAGGAGTAACATGGGTGGGGTATTTTGAAAATGGTAAAATTACATCGTTATTCCCAACAACACCTACACCATAGGAGGAAGATGAATGGATAAACTACTAGATTCCAATGATTTGATTAGTATAGAACACTCACTAGTGGAAGATTTAATTAATGCTTGTTATGTTGTCGGGTCATTTAAAGACGCTACAAGATGTTTGAGTAATAGGATTGGTTTTGGAATAGATTTTGGTGGATTTACTTTTTGGAGTGACTTAGATGAATATGATAAGACTCTTTATGAAGAAAAATTTAATGGTATTGAAATTGAACTTGGGAATGAGTCAATAATTCTAAGCTATAAACTCCTTTATCATTACTTTAAAATAGCAGGAGAAAAGTATATTGAGAAGAATCCACAGTATGATCAAGAAATTGAAATGTACTTAGATAATATGAGGAAAAATATAGATTAGTAATGAATAATAAAGCTTTCATATAAAACGAGGTGAATATATTGATAAACCCTAAAAAATTAGAATTATCATACAATAGATATTGTGAAAATTTTGTCAAGGGAATAAAATTTGAGGAAGTAGAAGAAGAGTATATGGATAGTTTAAAGGAAAGTACCCATATTATAGAGCTCAATGAAGTTGAAAAGGATCATATTCTATTAATAAATTTAGAAACAATAAAATCATATTATTTGGCAAAATGGAAACAGAATGTATTAGTAAATCATCAAGAAAATTCTCACGAACTAAAAAAAATAATGATGATTATTTTTCATCAATGTATGGGGCAAGACCTTTATAAAAGTAAATATCCTAAAATGTCTTTGGAATATTCCTTTCAAGACGTTATTATGACCTTAATTCATTTTACAATGTTTGTTTGGGAGAAAGAGGAGGATATATTATTTAAATTTATTGAAGAGCATTTAGAAAGTCGTTGGATAAATGCGAATAATTTTAATAAACATACATGGTTCCTTTTAGAGTTATACCTCCAATTTAAAGAAAAAAATTTTTTGGGGACAAATCAAAACTTAAATGTTGTAGTGAGAGAGCAGCTGAAAGAAACTAATTTAGAATATGGCTTAATACCCGAGGAGTTAGAAATTTATAGTGAGGTATTAAAACAATGGTCAACAACTAAATTAGAAGAAATAGAGCCTTTAATTAACAAAATGTCTATATTCCATATGGCACTTGCTTCAGAGCTAGGGGAATCTATCGAATTTGGAGATTTTGGTTATGGATTTTACCCATACGAAATTTTGTTTTTACTTTTTGTGAGGAAGAAAAATGGATTACCTATCCCTGAAGAATTCAATGATTTCTTAATGAATACGCCAGAAGCTAAAATACAAATAATGGATCCTGAACCTTACTCTGACTGGGATCCTTTATTGAAAATTATCGATAGCTTTTATCGAAAAAATTATCCAGACTATATTCCTAATCAACATGGAGAACTTTTTCAAAATTAAAAGCATTTTAGGGGGAAATCGTAATTGGGATTTAAAGATATAGTGTCTATAATCTTTGATGAGAGTGAATTGAGGGGACTAAATGATTTAGACAAAAAGGAAGATATTTATCAATGGATATTAGAACATGGGATGTCCACTAAAAGGTTTCTCTATCTTGATTTTAGAGGGGAAGAAGGCTATGAAATAGTGAACTTTATCTTAGATTATGAAAGTAAATATGATATCGAGTTAGCTTCACAAAAAGAACTTGGGCAACTTGGCGAATATGAGTATGAGTTTTTACAAGAAAAAATAAGAGAAGTGAACAAAATTATTTCTTCTAAAGGGTATGGATTATTTTCATTTCCAACTACAGGTGATTATTATGCATTGTTCATTTCGATTCTAGCAAACAAAAAAGAACTCCTTCAAGATGAATTACTGGTGAATGAAAATGTACCTTTACGAGAAAGATATATACAGTTGTATGAATAGTTTTGTTTATAGTCTTAACGATTTAGTATATCCAGAAAGAATATTGTTTGTGGAAATAAGAAGATAGCTTAAAGGTGGAATTGTTGCTTGGACGCCAAAACGACCAAATGTTCTAGTAGGTATCGATGCTAGAAAGTGGATTTTTCTGTTCACAACAATTATGTATAGGGTTAGAAGTGATGAGCAATTGAAGTAAGAGCAAAATAAACTTTTCGATATATTAATTATAACCTTGATTGGCTAACCACCTTTCAAGGTTTTTTCATGGTTAAATAAAAAGACAACCCATATTTACTGTGAGAATATCTGCTTTACAGTACAGGTGTTAAATAAAGCTCACATTTACAAAATCAACATGTTATAAAGGCAGTCCTATAAAAGAGTGTTACCCTATGCTAAAAAGCTTGAGACCAACGAATAGTTCAATTACAAAGGTAAAAACTTCGTCAGGGGATAAAAACAGGATAACAAGTGAAGCCGAACTAAAAGCCCTATTAGATGAGCACAGAAAAACGAGAGTTATCGGCAGTGATGGTGAGCCGATCACAACGCTTATGGATAAGCGAAAGGTATTAAGTGCTGAATCAACTGCCACTCCAGACGGTTTATATCCATATTTAATGGCAGGCTCTAAAATGACCTACTCCATGTTTATTGAGGATTATCTCAAATTATCTGATGCAAAGGCTCCAATAGGCGAACAATTTGAAGCAGCACTCTCATTAATTAACCCTGTTGGGAAGGCGAAAAAAGGAAAGGATGCATTAGAAGCCTTAAGAGATTGGGAAAAAGGAATAGAAGAAACCTACGATCTTGCCAATAATAGCAAAAAGGCAAAGGATGCAAAGACAACCCAAAAAGAAATCGATCAACTAGGCGAGTATGTGAAGAAGCATGATAAGGGTACGGGTAATGTTGGTAAGGGAGCCAGTGGAGCTGAGAACGTTGCAAAATTTGAAAAGTTACGTGCTGAGTATGCAGCAAAAGAAAGTATTAATGCGGAACGTATTGGATCTGGACTTAAGGAAGATAATATACATCGCGCAGCTAGCTTCTTCCTAAGTGAAGAGCAATTAGCTTCTGGCAAGGTTTTTAATATTAAAGGTGGAGACGGAATCAATAGAACATTACTACAAACTAAAGGTGAGCTAGATGGGAATTCAGGAATATATGAATATATTTTGACCCCTGAAGGAAAAGTTACACACCAAAGGTTTATTAATAGTGCCTAAAGGAGGATATTAATTGAATACCTATAACATTAAACTTAAATATAAATTTGTTTCCGATTTTGTAAAAGTAACTTGGGATTTTGTACTATACGGTATTGAAAAAAGTTTTTTTAATAATGATTTTGCTATAGAATATGCAATTTCAGAGGTTGGAAAAAGTAATGATTCTAGACCGCAAGTTTTTGAAATAGCATCACTTTTTACAGGAGAATCTATTAATCCTTATATCGAGGAATTAGTTGATAGGGTGGATATTAATGAAGATGAATTAAAAGAGAAATTGTTGTATGTACTTTTGGAATGGATTTTTGATAATAAAGAACAATTTCCTAATTCGTTAGAAATGGTAGAAAGAATTTATGCTGATTTTGACTATCCTGTGGTGATATCGAAAATCATTGGTTATATGCCACCTCCACTTAATGAAAATGAGTCTAATTTTGGAGAAGAATATCTATTAACAAAATGGAAAGAGTATTTGGATGAACAACAACTGAGATTCGGCAGTTAAAGTATAATATGTAATTGCTATTTTGATAGATTCTGAGGGTAAAGGAAAAAGAATTTAAAAGAACAAGATAATTGGATAACACAAACGTTGGGCATGTTAAGGTAGTAAGTGGTTGAGGAATAGTTAGGTATTTGCTATTTTGTGAGTTCCTCGGGCACTGACAGAGCAACATGCCCAATAAAAGAAGTCAATAGCGACGTCAGGAGAACGAAGTGGCTATTGACTTCTTTTATTGTGTTATAAGGATAGAATTACTTATCTTTTTCTTCGTTTTTTATCTTTTCTCTACCAATTTTCTTAATGTATTAGAAGAGGCACTTTTTATCGATTTATCTAATCGTTTGTAATATAAGAAATCTGCAAATTTCCCAGTAATATTCGTTTGTCCATGCACATATTCCAATAATCCGATAGCCCTATTAGATGAGCACAGAAAAACGAGAGTTATCGGCAGTGATGGTGAACCAATCACAAAAATTGCAGATAAACGCAAGGTCTTAAGTGCAGAATCAACTGTCACTCCAGATGGCCTGAAATCGACTGTCAAAACGGTTGCGAAGGAAATCAAAAATCCAGTTGTTAAGTCATTCAATAGCTTCAAGGAAATTGGTGAAGATTTCAAAAAATGGTTTAGATACTAGAAAAGATAAAGCACTTAACTCCCCATATGATTTTGCAAATTATCTTACATTAGGTGCAGTAGATGGCATTTGGTCGGGTGCAAAAAGTAGAAAAGATAAGATGTTCAATTCACCATCTGATTTTTTAAATTATGCAACATCAGGCTTGACGGACATGGTAAAAGGTTCGGTGAACCCGAAAGACCCACTATCGAAAGAGCATTGGTTAGATACTTTTGGCGTAGCCACCTCAGTGTTGGGAGTTAAAGGGTGTCTAGTACAAAACCGACTGGAGTAACAAGTGGTAAGACTAATAGCAGCAGTTCGAGTAGTAATACTAGTAAGGGTGCGGATAATTTAAGTAGAATAGAGTACTTGCACAATAAATATGGCCGATTTACTCCACAAGAATTAAATCAGAGAATTAATTTACGTGGAGCTGTGGAGAAAGAAGTTGAAAGACTAAATACATTAGGGTTAACTAAAAATGAAATGGGTCCAGCGGTCGCAGGGACATTTGATAAAACAACCGAAAAATATTACTTTGGAATTAACAACACTCACAGTGATATTCCAGTTACATTGCACCCAACTATTGGAGATAGGATATATAATATGCCTAGTAGTGTTAAAGATGGTTATAAATTTACATATGGAGCAGGATCCCATGCAGAGGTATACTCTTTGAATGAGGCATTACTTGCAAATCCAAACGCAAAGCCAACGGATTTTATTACTCATGTCGTAAGGTCGGGTAAAAAATTAAAACCAGCTGGTATGATGATGCCAACCTGTCCACATTGTAATTTTATTACTGAAGGATTTGAATTTAGTTTAGAGGTGAAAAAAGTTGGAAAATAAGATGGATGTACTAAGTAAAGAATTTGTATTAGAACATGGTATAGATTTTGATGAGGGATTATGGTTTACCTCATACAGTGATGAAGTGCTAGATAACCCAGAAGAGGAAGGGGGGAAACCTTTTACAGGTTTAGCTTATGAATTACACGATAATGGTAATATAGCATATTACTGTTATTATAAAAATGGTTTTAAAGAAGGTTATTATATTAATTTTCACTATAATGGAAAAGTGAAATCCACAGATTATATGATAAAAGGGCAAACAAGAGGCATAAGAAAAATTTGGTATGAAAGTGAAGAACTCAAATATGAAGGAGAGTTTAAGTTTGGTGTGTGTTTAAAGTATACTGAATGGGATAAGCAAGGAAATATAATTGAACAAAAAAATACACCGACAAAAGATGAATTAGAACTAATTACTCGACTCACTAAATGTGATGATAATGAATAATTTTAGTGGAAATAAACTAATACAGGAGCTTACGAAATTCAAAGTGAATTATTTTCTAGAATTAAATTAGAAAATAATTTTCATATAAAAAATATACAAATTATTGCAGGAGTAGATTTATCTTACTGGGATATAAATGAAAGGAAGTACGGTGCATGCTGTATTGTAATCATTGATTGTAGTACAAAGGGAATTGTCGAAAAAGTGTACAGTTATGGGGAAATACTAATTCCTTATATTCCGGGTTTCCTTGCATTTCGAGAATTGCCTTTAGTAATAGAGGCAGTTAAAAAACTAACGAAGCAACCAGATATATATATGTTTGATGGCAATGGTTATTTACATTATCGTCACATGGGTATTGCTACTCATGCCTCATTCTTTTTAAATAAACCAACTATTGGGGTGGCAAAAAGTTATCTTAAAATCCAGGATGTAGATTTTATTATGCCAGAGAATCAAAGAGGCTCTTACAGCGATATTATAATAAATAATGAAGTCTATGGTCGAACATTGAGAACAACAAAAAATGTTAAACCTATTTTTGTTTCTTGTGGGAACTGGATTGACTTGGATACAAGTACTGAAGTTGTTATGAACTGTATTAATAATGAGAGTCGTTTACCTATTCCTGTTAGATTAGCAGATTTAGAAACACATAAAATAAGAAAGCAATTAAAGGAGAGAGAAATTGAGGAATAGGCTATGGAAAGACCATAAGTTGTATTCAATATTATGCGATAACTATAACGATAGTGTAATTGTATCGAGATATAATTTAGTGTTGACAAAACCCTTGACTGTTTATAGCTATCGATTTTAGTTTTACACAAAAAAATGGCTTCATGTCTTCGAGATAACCTTGATAGGCTTCCTGCCTCTCAGGGTTTTTTTCTTAACTCAAAGAAGTTTGTGCTAAAAAAGTAAGCTGATATTTGATTCAAAAACTCATGAAGGCTGGACCATCAAGGAGTACTATGTAAACAGTGGTCTGTGAAGAAAAGTTTGAAAAATAGGCGAGATGACATATTACTTACAAGGACCACTTTATGGATGTCGTAAGCAACAAACACATGAGAATAAACAAACTAAAGGATTTAAACGTTACACTTGCCAAGTAGTATAAAGATGTCATACTGTCAATATAAAATTAGCTTATAAAACTTGCACATATTAATAAACTTAGAAAATCTATAATCTTAAAGCACTTGATTGCCTATAACAGGCGACAAGTGCATTTTTGTATTTACACTTACAAAGATTACGATTATTTAATTAGTGTACTAAGTGTTAAATTTTATACAAGTACTTGCATACAAGGAGAAGAACAGGCGATGGAAATAGAGGTTTGGATAGATAAGTTTGTTGTTGATTATAAGGATGTACCACATTCGACATTTTTACGTGTTTATATGGTTGTAGCAGAAATATAAAGTGAAAATGAAGATTTATAGTGGAACATTTAGCTATAAATTACACATGCGGAAAAGTGACGATGTATACATTCATATATATTTTAAGAGAAACGGAAGGACACTTACATACCCTAAAGATTGAAATAAGACCAGAACATTACTGACATTTTAAAGAGATGTGTCAGTCGCTTCACAGGAAGAGGAAGCAGACCTCGATTCCGCCCTAGACATGATGGGGATGATCCCTGTTGGTGGGGGTGATGCCTAATGGGTCTATTAGGATTAGCAGGAAGCTTACTGGGAATGATTCCGAAAGTAGGCTCCCCAAGTGGAGCGAAAAAAGGCAAGAGCGGAGGATCGAAAGGGAAGAGCTCAAAAAAATCCTCCAAAAAGAAAAGCTCCACAAAGAAAAAACAAAAGAAATCGAGTAAAAAGAAGAAAAAGAAGAAAAAAAAGAAGAAGAAAAAGTGGGGAAAATTCTTTACCAAGGCCCGCAAACTGAAAAATAGTTTATCCAAGAGTAAATTGGTGAAACGGGCGAAGAAGGCCATTAAAAAAGCGGTCCTGACCACGAAAAAGGTTGTGAAAAAAGCAAAGGCGGCTGTGACAAAAGCCAAGCAACAGGTAAAGGCAGCTGTCAAACAAACGAAGCAGGTAGTGAAGGAAAAGGTACTACCAGTCGTGAAAAAAGCTGCACAAGCAACGACCAAAGCAGTGAAAAATGCTGTAAAACCTAAAAATATGTTGAATACGCTCCAAGTAGGATTA